>DATGDV010000191.1:0-6487 GCA_035310685.1 Thermoanaerobaculia bacterium | reverse complement strand
GATGCCGATCCAGGGAAAGCGCGTGGCCGTCGTGATGCCCGCCTACAACGCCGAGAAGACGCTGCGCCCGTCGTGGAACGAGATCCCCAAGGACTGGGTCGACGACATCATTCTCGTGGACGACGCCTCGAAGGACCACACGGTCGAGGTCGCGCGCACGATCCCGGGCCTTCACGTCGTGACGCACGCGCAAAACCGCGGCTACGGCGCGAACCAGAAGACCTGCTACGCGACCGCGCTCCAGCGCGGCGCGGACATCTGCGTGATGGTGCACCCCGATCACCAATACGACGCGTCCGTCCTGCCCGATCTCGTCGGCCCGATCGCGCGCGGAGAGGAAGACGCGATGTTCGGCAGCCGGATGCTCGGGGGGCGCCCGCTCGAGGGCGGGATGCCGAAATGGAAGTACCTCGCGAACATCTTCCTGACCGCCATCGAGAACGCCACGTTCTACCTCTACCTCACCGAATACCACTCGGGTCTCCGCGCCTATTCGCGCCGCTATCTCGAGAGCGTGAACCTCGAGGCTTTTTCGGACGGCTTCGTCTTCGACACGGAGATCATCGCCGCGGGCCTGTGGAAGAAGATGCGCATCCGCGAGGTCCCGATCGTGACGCGTTACTTCGACGAGGCCTCGCAGATCGACTTCCTGAATTCGTGCGTCTACGGCCTCTCGATCCTCGGCGTCATGGCCCGGTTCAAGGCCGTCAAGTGGGGATGGCGGGACGACCCGATCTTCCGGTGAGCGACAGGCACGCGCCTTTCGGCCCGGCTGCCGTCGCCGCGGCGCTCCTCGTCGCCGCCGCTGCCTTCTCCCACACGGATCTCCTCTCGGGCCGGACGACCCCTGCTTACCGCGACCTCGCGACGACGCAGCGTCCCGCCCGTGCGCTCGAGGCCCGCCTCGGCGGAGCGCGCCTCGATCCGTACGCGTCTTTCGGGCAGGCGTATCGCGGCAATCCGAACCTCCTCCTCGCGTATCCCTTCCCGGCGAGCCCGCGCTTCCTCGGCCTCCACCTTCTCCTTCATCTCGGCCTGGGCCTGCTCGGCGCATTTCTCTTCCTCGGCACGGAGGTTCGCTCGCCGGAGGCGGCGCTGGCCGGCGCGTTCACGTTCGGCCTCTCGGGCTACGTCCTGTCCTCGGCGGCCTTCCTGAACGCGACGACGACGATCGCCTGGATGCCGTGGCTGCTCTTTGCCGTCGCGCGGGCGCGGACGGCGCAGGGGCGGCCGGCTCTCCTGCGCGCGGGCGGACTCGCGCTGCTCTCCTCGGCGCTCCTCGTCCTCGGAGGGGAGCCGGCGCTCGCGGCCATCGCGCTCCTTCTGGCTCTGGCTGTGGCGCTCCGCGGGCCGGCCCCGGAGCGTGGACGCGGCGTACTCGCGCTTCTCGGAGGAGGGCTCTGCGCGGCCCTGCTCGTCTCGCCGTGGCTCCTCGAGGTCGCGCGCGCGTCGAGCTTCGCCGCGCGCCGTTCGCGTGGATTCTCGTGGAACGAGTTCGCCGCGGTCGGGTTTCACCCGCTGCGCCTCCTCGAGACGCCGTTCCCCCTCCTCTTCGGCGATCCGACCCGGGTCGTCTCGGGGGCGTTCTGGGGCTTCGCGGTGACGCAGGGAAACCCTCCGTATCACGCCTCGCTCTCCTTCGGCGTCGTCCCGCTTGCGCTCGCCGCCGCTTTCGTTGCCTCTGCGCGCCGAGGCGAAGGACGGTTCTGGATCGGCGTCGCCGTTCTCGCGCTCGCGGCATCCGTCGTGCCGTGGCTCCCGGGCATGCGCGCCCTCTACGAAGCCGTGCCCGCGGTCCACGTGCTGCGCTATCCGGTCAAGGCTCTCCTTGCCTTCACGCTCGCGCTCGCGGTCCTCGCCGCGCGCGGCGCGGACGACCTCCTCGTCGAGGGCGCCCTCCCGCGCTTCCGGCGGCGCGCGGCTGGCGTTCTCTTCGCGCTCGGCGGACTTCTGGCGGTTCTCGCCGTCGCGGGGCGCCTCGCGCCCGGCCGCGTCGAAAGGCTGCTTCTTTCGGGCTGGGAGCCGGCATGGAGATCTGATCCGCGCGTCGTTCTGGCCCCGGTCGTGCATCGGCTGCCCGGGCAGGCCGCGCTCGCCGGCGCGGGGCTCCTCCTCGTCGCGCTCCTCCTCGTGCGCGGGGCCGAAGACGCGCGCGGCCGCCTCATCCTCCTCGGCGCGACCGCGCTCTCGCTCCTCGCCGGCGCCCCGCTCACGATTCCACGCGTTCCATCCTCCCTCTACGAGTCCCCTTCACCCCTCGTCGAGCGTGCCGCCGCGCTCGGAGGCCGCGTCTTCGAGCGGGCCTGGAAGGATTTCGACGCCGTGCGCCGGGGACCCGCGGGGCGCATCGAGAGCGACGGCCTCCTCGATCTCGCCTCGGCGCAGGTGCGGCAGGGATGGGCGCTCTCCGGCGCTCCGCACGGCCTCGCGTACGCCTGGGACCCCGATCCCGACGGCAGCTACACGATCCTCACCCGGTACGCTTTCGACGTCCTTCGCCAGAGAAGCTGGAAGCGGCGCGTGAAGTGGCTCCGGGCGGCGGCCGTGACGTCCGTGATCGCGTCGGACGTGCCGTCGGACACGCCGGGCCTCGAGCCCGTCCTCTTCGAGGCGTCCGTGGGCGTGCCCGTGACCCTCTGGAAGCTCGCGGCGCCGCTCCCGGGCGTGAGGCGCTCGAGCCGCGTCGTGCCGGCGGATTCGATCAACGAGACGGTCGCGGCCTTCGAGCGCGAGGATTTCGATCCGGAAACCGACGTCGTCGTCCATGGTAAGGAGGCTGCGGTGCTCGCTTCCTCCGAGCGCGATCCCTCGGCTGAAGCCCACGTTCTCGAGAACGGTCCCGACCGGCTCGTGATCGAAACATCGGGGGCGCGCCCAGCGGTCCTCCACGTGGACCGCAGCTTCACGCCGCGCGCCGCCGCGAGCGTGAACGGGCGTCCCGCCACTGTCCTCGCCGCCGACCTGCATCTCATCGGCGTGGCCGTTCCGGCGGGGTCGGTGCGCGTCGTCCTGGAACTCGCGCCCTGATGTGAGGACCGTCTACCAGCGCTTGAAGGCCGGATGGCCCTCGCGCACCGCCACGAACGTCCCCCGGCACGTGGCCGTCACCTTGCCGCCCGCCTCGAGCTCCGCGTCCACGACCGCGCGGTCTTCGAAGGCTTCGACGACGCGCGCTCTCAGGTGAAGCGGCTCCGCGATGGGCGTGGGTTTCTTGAGGCGCACGTGGAAGTCCGCCGTGACCGTGAAAGGCGGCGACGCCGCGCCCGCTTTCTTCATGAGGTGATAGGCCGCCGCCCAGTTGCTGTGGCAGTCGAGGAGCGCCCCGATGATGCCGCCGTTCACGATGCCGTCGAAGGCGAGGTGATGCGGCTCGGCCTTCCAGGTCGCGACGACCTCGTCGCCCTCGACGAAGCTCCGGATGTGCAGCCCCTTCTCGTTCGCGGGACCGCACCCGAAGCAGCGGTTTTCTGGCGCGTAGGTCTCCTGCAGGCTCTTCATGCAGAGATCATCCCACTCCGGTCGCGACCGGCGTGGCGCGGCCGGGGAGCCTCGTCCAGCCCAGACGCTTGACGGGAATCGAGATTTGCTCCCGGGCACTTCGTGCGGGTGGCGACGCGCTTTCCCTCTCACTCTGTGCAAGCGTCTCCACAGAGAGCAGTGTTCTGCAAATTTCTTCGAAGGGAATAAAGGTCACGCCGTCGCTCTTCCACGCGGCGAGCAAATCGGCGAAAGGTGCGAAGAACGCGGCGCCTCCTTCGATCTCGGTGTGAATCGAATGTACTTCGAAGGCGACTCGATCCGCGGCCTGGCCCGACGCTCGCCGCGCCGCTGCAGCATCCGCTCCGCTGCCGCCCGCCGCCCCTTCTCGCATTCCCCTTCTAAGAAATTTGCAGGCCTTTTCGATCTGCGAGCCGGCTCCAGGCAAAGCCACCGCGAGCAGCTCGTCCAGCGTCGGGAGAGTCGAAGGAATTTCGAGGACCTTCGAGGGAACACCATCCGCGCGCAGCGCGAAGAACGGCCCGCCTCCACGCGTGTCCGAGGTTGCCGCGACACCGTGAGCCTCCTGCACCTCCACGGAAAGAGGCGTCGCGGTCCAGCCCGGAGCGGCCTGGAATCGCGCGGGCTTTCCGAAGACCTCGGCGAAGCGCACGTGCTCCTTCGCGACGACCTCCTCGATCTCCATCCTCGTCATCTTCGGAAGGCGGTCGTGCCAGTCGACGTGGTCCCACGCGTGGATTCCCACGTCGTGCCCCGCGTCCGCGGCCTCGTGCATCCGCGCGACGGTCTCCTTCCGCCGGCCGATGTCGGGGGCCGGAAGCAGCGTCCCGTAGAGCATCGTGCGAAAGCCGTACGACGTGGCCGGACTCGCCGAGAGGACCTTCCTCAGGAAACCCTTGCGGAAGACCCGCTTGATCGCCTTGCCGCTCGTGTCGGGTCCGAGGGAGAAGAAGAACGTCGCCCGGACGCCGTGCTTCGCGAAGAGGTCGACGAGCCGCGGCACTCCCTCGAGCGTCCCGCGGTAGGAGTCGACGTCGACCTTGAGGGCGAGCTTCTTCAAACGACGGGAGGCTTGCGGCCCTTGAGGTAGAAGTCGAGCGTCTTCTTGAGGCCTGTCGGAAAGTCCGTCTTCGGAGACCACCCGAGGAGCTTCTTCGCTTTCGCGACGGAGGGCACGCGCGTCGTGATGTCCTGATAGCCCTCGCCGTAATACTGCCTGGAGGAGACTTTCACGAGCTTCGTCCTCCGCGCGGCCGCGGCGAACTTCGGGTACGCCGCCACGGCCTCGATGAGGGCATGCGCGAGCTGCTCGATCGACAGGTCGGCCTGCGGGTTCCCGAGGTTGAAGATCTGGCTGTCGGCCTTGCCGCGGGGGTTCTCGAGGATCGCCATGAGGCCGTCGATGCCGTCCTCGATGTACGTGAAGCACCGGCGCTGCGCGCCTCCGTCAACGAGCTTGATCGGCACGCCGTACAGGATGTTGTGGAGGAACTGCGTGAGGACGCGGCTCGAGCCTTCCTTCGGCGCGTCCACGTTGTCGAGGTGCGGGCCGTACCAGTTGAACGGCCGGAAGAGCGTGTACCTGAGACCCTGCGCGGAGCCCATCGCCGCGATGACGCGGTCGAGAAGCTGCTTGGACGCCGAGTAGATCCAGCGTGGCTTTGCGATCGGCCCGTACACCAGCGGCGAGCGGTCCTCGTCGAACTCCTTGTCCGGGCACATCCCGTAGACCTCGGACGTGGATGGGAACACGACGCGCTTTTCGTATTTCCCGGCCATCTTGATGATCCGGAGGTTCTCCTCGAAGTCCAGCTCGAAAACGGCGAGAGGGTTCTTCACGTAAGCCGCCGGGGTGGCGATCGCGACGAGCGGCAGGACGACGTCGGCCTTCTTGACGTGGTATTCGATCCACTCGCGGTTGATCGCGATGTCCCCCTCGAGAAAGCGGAAACGCCGGTCGGGCAGGAACTCCTCGATGCGGTCGCTTCCGACGTCGAGGCCGAAAACTTCCCAGTCCGTGGCCGTAAGGATGCGGCGCGTGAGCGCGTTCCCGATGAAGCCGTTGACGCCGAGAATCAGGACTCGCATGCGTCTCCCTAAGAGATCTCGTCGAGTGGCCAGTCTACGCGAGGTACGCGCGGGTCAGACGCTGCTCAGGAGCCAGGAGTGGAATCCCGCCGCGTCGAGATCCGGTCCGCCCTCGGGCCTGGCCGCCAGAATCTCGACTGTGTGGTCGTCCCCCGCAAACACGATCACGGAGTGCTCCGTCAGCTCGACCTTTCCCGGGAACACGTCGTGCCCGCCGTGAGGCGAAACGCGCGTTTTCCAGATCGTAACCTTCTTCCCGAAGATGTCCGTGAAGGCGCCGGGCCAGGGCTTCGTGACGGCGCGCACGAGGTCGTGAACCTCTTTCGCGGTTTGCGCCCAGTCGATCCGGCCGTCCTCGGGCTTGCGGCCGCCGAAGTAGGAGCCCTTCGAGAGGTCGAGAGGCACGCGCGGGGCGTCGCCCGCCTTGAGCCGCGGAAGCGACCGCGCGAGAACCAGCGCGGCCGCGTCCGCCACGCGGCGCGAGACGGTCAGGGCATCGTCGTCGGGTCCGATCGGCACGCGCTCCTGGTCTACGAGGTCGCCGGCGTCCGGCTTCTCGGTCATGTAATGCAGAGAGGCGCCCGTCTCCGTCGCGCCCTTGAGAATCGCCCAGTTCACCGGAGAGCGCCCCCGGAACGCGGGCAGGAGAGAGCCGTGCATGTTCAGGGCTCCGCGCCGCGCAAGCGCCAGGATGCGTCCCGGAATCATCTTCCGGAAGTAAAAGGAGAAGAGAAAATCGGGTGCCACGGCGCGAATGCTCTTTTCGTCGAGAGGGTCGTTCAGGTCGGCGACGCGCCGCGGCTCGATGCCATGTGTGCGCGCCAGCTCCGCCACGGAGTCGAACCAGCGCTCTTCGCCCGGCACGTCGTCGTGCGTGTAGACGACGCGCACGCTTTCGCCG
>DATGDV010000190.1:0-2102 GCA_035310685.1 Thermoanaerobaculia bacterium | reverse complement strand
CGCGCCACGGAGAACGTCTCCGACGAGATGTTCTCGGAGATGCGCCGCACCGAGACGCAGCGCGGCGAGTTCAACCCCATCTTCATGATGGCCGACTCCGGCGCCCGCGGGAGCAAGGAGCAGGTCCGCCAGCTCGCGGGCATGCGCGGCCCGATGTCCAAGCCCTCGGGCGAGGTCATGGAGCAGCCCATCATCTCCAACTTCCGCGAGGGCCTCACCGTCCTCGAGTACTTCATCTCGACGCACGGCGCCCGCAAGGGTCTCGCCGACACGGCGCTCAAGACGGCCGACTCCGGCTATCTCACGCGTCGCCTCGTGGACGTCGCGCAGGACGTGATCATCACGCAGGAAGACTGCGAGACCGTCGACGGCATCACGGTGTCGGCGATCGTCGAGGGCGGCGAGATTCTCGAGCCGCTCCGCGACCGCATCGTCGGCCGCATCGTCCAGGAGGACGTTTTCGACCCCGCGAACGACGAGGCGATCGTCTCGGCGAACGACACCATCACCGAGGAGCTCGCCGGCAAGATCCAGGAAGCCGGCATCGAGCGCGTCAAGATCCGCTCGGTCCTCACGTGCGAGACGCGGCGAGGCGTCTGCCGCAAGTGCTACGGCCGCAACCTCGCGACGGGCGAGCTCGTCGACATCGGGGAGGCGGTCGGCGTCATCGCGGCGCAGTCCATCGGGGAGCCCGGCACCCAGCTGACGATGCGCACCTTCCACTACGGGGGAACGGCGAGAGTCTCCGAGGCGGCGCGCCACGTCGCCAAGAACCCCGGCATCGTGAAGCTCCTGAACGCGACGACCGTCCAGAAGAAGGACGGCACCGAGGTCGTCGTCAACCGCAACAGCAAGCTCGTCCTCCTCGACGCGAAGGGGCGCGAGAAGGAGCGCTACTCGCTCGCGTACGGGTCCGTCCTCAAGGTGGCCCAGAACGAAGAGGTCAAGCCGGGCCAGCTGCTCGTGAGCTGGGACCCGTTCGCGTCGCCGATCCTGTCGGAGATCGCGGGCAGGGTTTCGTACAAGGACATCCTGGACGGCGAGAACCTGCGCGAGGAGACGGACAAGGTCACCGGCCTCAACCAGAAGATCGTCGTGGAGACGACCGGCACGACGGAGAAGCGCGCGCCCACGCTCGTCGTCACGGGCAAGGGCGGAATCGAGAAGCGCTACAACCTTCCGATCCCGTCCCACCTCATGGTGGGCGAGGGCGACGTCGTCAACCCCGGCGACGCGCTCGCGAAGAAGCCCGTCGAGAAGAAGCGCACCCGCGACATCGTCGGCGGCCTTCCGCGCGTCGTCGAGCTGTTCGAGGCGCGGCGCCCGAAGGAGCCGGCCGTCATCACGGAGATCTCGGGCGTCGTCCATCATGCCGGCACGGTCAAGGGCCAGCAGAAGATCACCGTCGAGTCCGAGGACGGCCAGAAGCGCGACATGCTCGTGCCGCGCGGCTCGCACGTCATGGTGCAGGACGGCGAGCGCGTGGAGGCGGGCGATCCCCTCACCGAAGGCGATCCCTCGCCGCACGACATCCTCGCGGTCAAGGGAGAGAAGGAGCTCCAGCGGTACATGACCGACAAGATCCAGGAGGTCTACCGCTCACAGGGCGTCGGCATCAACGACAAGCACATCGAGGTCATCGTCCGCCAGATGATGCGCAGCGTGCGCGTCGAGGAGGTCGGCGACACGGAGTTCCTCGTGGACGAGCAGGTCGACCGCTTCCGCTTCAACGAGGAGAACGAGAGGATCCTGAACGCAGGCGGCAAGGCCGCGCAGGGGCGCCCGCTCCTTCTCGGCATCACGAAGGCGTCGCTCTCGACGGACTCGTTCGTCTCGGCCGCGTCGTTCCAGGAGACGACGCGCGTCCTCACGGAAGCCTCCATCGCGGGCCGCGTCGACCTGCTGCGCGGGCTCAAGGAGAACGTCATCGTCGGGCGGCTCATCCCCGCCGGCACCGGCATGGACTACTACCGCAACGTCGTCCTCGAGCGCGAGGAGATCCCGCCCGCGCCGGAGGAGACGGAGGAGCTCTACTTCGACGACGAGACGCCCGTCATCGCGGCGGACCTGGACGACGAGGTCTGAAGAGCGAGAGAAAGGAG
>DATGDV010000189.1:0-4312 GCA_035310685.1 Thermoanaerobaculia bacterium | reverse complement strand
GGCGGCGGCGTGAAGGTGGAGGTGAGGATGATGTTCTTCCGGCCCGACGCCGACGAGGCGCCGACGCTCGGGCTCAATCTGTGCCGGCTCTCGCGCGGGAAGATGCTGGGCGTGGACTTCAACAAGGACTTCACGTGGGTGGGGTCCTCGGTGGCGTTGAGGCCCGCGTGAGCTAGACGACCACCAGTCCCGCGCCCCAGTGCAATCCCGCGCCGAGCGCGGTGAAAGCGACGAGGGAGCCCGGCTTCACCATACCGGCGAGCCTCGCCTCGTGGAACGCGATCGGGAGCGTTCCGGCAGTCGTGTTCCCGTACTTCTCGATGTTGTTGAAGACCTTTTCGTCCGGCAGGCCGAGCACTTTCTGCGCCGCTTCGCAGATGCGCAGATTCGCCTGGTGCATGAGGAGGAGGTCGAGATCGGCGATCTCCCTCCCGTTTCCCGCGAGGACCTCCCGGACGGCCTCGGGCATGAGATGCGCCGCGAGACGGAACACCTGCCGCCCCTCGACGATCGGAATCGTCCCGAGGTTGTCGAACATCTCGGGCGTGAAGTAGGGCCGCGACTTGCAGCCGCCGCCTGGCACGTAGAGCTTGTCCCACTGCTCGCCGTCCGTGTACATCGCGAACCCGAGGAATCCGCGGCCGTCGCCGGACGTGTTCGCTTCGAGGACCATCGCGCCCGCGCCGTCGCCGAAGAGCACGGCGCGATCACGCATCCCGCTCGCCCGCTCGAACCAGAACGGGTCGCACGGGCCCGGAGACTTTCCGAGCATGACGTCCCAGACGTCTTCGGGCCACGGCATGAGGCCGCTGTGCACTTCGGCGCCCACGAGAAGGATGCGGTCGTACATGCCCGAGCGAATGAACGCGTCGGCGGTCTGCAGCCCCGAAAGGAAGCCGGTGCACTGCATGCGGATGTCGAGCGCGTGCGTCGTCTTCATGCCGAGCCGCCGCGCGAGAAGCCCTCCGTTTCCGGGAAAGTAATGGTCGGGCGTCATCGTCGCGAAGATCACGAAGTCGATGTCGGAGGCCTTCAGGCCGGCGTCCGCGAGAGCCGCCTCGGACGCCTTCGCGCCGAGCTCGGCCGAGCCGATGCCGGGCTCGACGAAGCGACGCTCCCGGATGCCGGTGCGCGGCACGACCCACTCGTCGTTCGTGTCCATGATCCGGCCCATCATCTCGTTCGTGACGACCTGGGGAGGCACGTAGAAGCCGGAGGATCGGATGACGGTCCTGCGCTCTTTTTTCGCCGGAGATGTCAGATTTTTCACCGGCGGAGTCTAGCGGAAATCGCGCAGGAGAACGCGGTTCAGGAGCGCTTTCGCGGGGGGAGCGGACAGTCGAGATGCCCTTCGCAGAGCGCGTGCATCGCGTCGTTCGCGGAGTTGAAGGCCGAGATGATCGAGCCGCCGGTCTTTCCCGCGGTGAGATCGCCAATGAGAAAGAGGCCCGGAATCGAGGTCTCGTAGCCCTCGGTGAGGACGGGCGTCTGGCCGTCGAAGTCGATGCCGATGGTCTTGAGGAAGTTCTCGGGCGTCGTACCGCCGAGCGCGAGGACGACGTGGTCGAAGGTCTCGGGCTTCGGATTGTCCGCGGCGAAATGGACGCGAGGGCGGCCCTGGTCGCTCTCGACGCGGGCCACGTTCGTCCCCGTGTGGACGAGCACGAGGCCCTGCTCCGCGAGAGCGGCGAGCGAGGTGCGATTGATGTCGTTCATCCGGTGGAAGGAGGTGCCGCGGTACGACAGGACGACGCGGCACTTCTCCTGAACGAGGTACTGCGCGTACTCGGAAGCCGAGTCGCCGCCTCCGACGACGAGCACGTCGATCTCCCGGAGCGGCACGGACGTGATGTCGTACGTGATTCGCGCCTTGAGGGAAGACGGGATCGCCCAGTCGGGTTTTTGCGGCCGGCCGAGGATGCCGATCGCGACCGCGCAGGTCTTCGAGCGATACGTCGCCGCGGCAGTCTCCACCAGGAAGAAGCCTTCGCGCGGGCGGATCGCGCCGACTGCTTCGCCGTAGCGCACGACGAGACCGTTGTCCTGGATCGCCTGGTCGAGATACGTGAGAGTCTCGCCCTTGCTCGCGTCCGTGAGGCAGAGAACTCCCGTGCAGATCGCCGGGAGGCCCTTGTAGTTCGCCGTGACGAGCTTCGACTCGGGGTAGTACTTCCGGATCGAGTACGAGTGGGCCTCGCCTCTTTCGAGGATGAGGATCCGAGCGGGCGAGATGCCTGCGGCGACGGCTTCGGCACCGAGCGCGATGCCCGCGGGGCCGGCGCCCACGACGACGAGGTCGAGAAGTTCGGCGTCCTGGCTCATGAAGAGGCCGGCGCGAGCCGCACCACGGTCGCGCCCCATCCGCCCCGTTCGGGCGTTGCGTCCTCGAACGACGTGACGAGAGAGGATCGTTCGAGCGTCCTTCTCACGATCGCGCGCTGGACGCCGATCCCCCGCCCGTGGATCAGGCGGACCTCGCGAAGGCCCTTTGCGGCCGCCGCCGCGACGTATTCCGCCACGGCCGAGGCCGTCTCGTCCGGGCGGAAGGGGTGGAGGTCGAGGACATCCTCGATGGGGATCGCGACGGGGCCGTCCTCACCTTCCACCTGCACGGCGAGAGTGTAAGGAATTAGAATGCCTTCGTCTTCAGGGAGGGAAACTCATGAGGCGCCCTGTCCGCAGTCTTCCTTTCGTTCTCTTCGCCGTCCTTCTCGCGGGTGCGCCCGCGGCCTTGGCCGCGGGAGGCGCGAAACCCCGCGTGGCCGTTCTGGAGTTCGTGGACAAGTCCTCCCATTACTACAGCTGGTACCACGTGGGTCGCGCCGCGCAGGACATGATGGTCACCGCGCTCGTCAAGGGCGACGCGTTCCGCGTGATCGACCGCGAGCGGCTCCAGGCCCTGATGCAGGAGAAGAATCTCTCCCTCTCGGGCGACGTCGACCCCAAGACCGCCGTGAAGGTCGGCAAGCTGCTGGGCGTCGAGTACCTCATCGTGGGCGCCATCACGGAATTCGGCGTGAAGGACTCGGGGGCGAACGTCCCCGGTTACGGCGGGCTGCCGTCGTTCAGCATGCGCACGCAGCGCATGGACGCGGCGGTCGACGCGCGGGCGATCAACACCTCCACGGGCGAGATCGTCTGGGCCGACTCGGCGAAGGACTCTTCCTCGGACAAGAGCGTCTACGTCGCGGGCGCGGGCGGCGGGTCGCGCGACGGCCAGAAGCTGGACAAGATCCTGCGCCCCGTCGTCCAGAGGCTCGCCAGCTCCGTTTCGGCGAAGAAGCTCGAGACGGCGGGCCTGGGGGGAACCTCGGACGCGTCGGGCGTCGTCGGCAAGATCGCGAAGGCCGACGGCGGCACGCTCTACGTGAACGCCGGCTCGGAGGCGGGCGTCAAGGAAGGCGACGAGTTCAGCGTCTACCGCGTCGGCGAGCAGATCAAGGACCCCGATACCGGCGAGGTCCTCGGCGCGAACGAAGTCAAGGTGGGGCGCGTCCGGATCACGAGCGTCAAGGGACCGCGCCTCTCGACCGCGGTCTCGGTCTCCGGATCGGGATACCGGGCGGGCGACACGCTCCGGAACTGAGCCGCCGCTACCTCAGCGAGTCCTTCAGGAACGCGACCGTCCGGGGCCACGCGGCGCGCGTGGCCTTCAGGTTTGCGCCCTCCTTGCCGCTCTGCTGGCGGAGGAACCCGTGGCCCGCGCCGTCGTAGACGTGAGGCTCGTACGTCTTGCCCGCTTTCTTCATCGCGGCCTCGGTCGGGGCGACGGTTGCCGTCACACGTGCGTCGTCGCCGCCGTAGTGCCCGAGGACCGGGGCCCTGATCGCGGCGAGAGCCTCGTCCGTCGGCGCGGTGCCGTAGTACACGACGGCCGCGTTCAGGAGCGGCTGCGCGGCCGCGTAGGCGAAGCTCGCGGAACCGCCCCAGCAGAAGCCGATCGTCGCGCTCTTCCCGTTCGCCGAAGGCAGCCTGACGGCCCACTCGCGCACCGCGTTCAGGCGCGCGGTCGTCTCCGCGGGGGTGAGGGTCCGGACGAGCTTGACGACGTCGTCGCGGCTCGCCGCCGAGTCCGTCCCCCCGCCGCCCGGCCCCTTGCCGGACAGGAGGTCGGGGGCGACCGCGATGAAGCCTTCCTTCGCGAGCTGGTCCGCGACGGCGCGAATCCAGTCCGAGAGGCCGAAGATCTCGTGGATGACGAGGGCGACGCCCGCCTTCTCCTTCCGCTCGGGGTAGACGACCCACGTCCTGACCGGCGCTCCGCCCGAGGGCATCTTCACGTCGGTCCACTCGCCGTGGCGAGGCGACTTCT
>DATGDV010000188.1:0-4187 GCA_035310685.1 Thermoanaerobaculia bacterium | reverse complement strand
CCGAACGCAGCGCAGACGATTGGCGTGACGTCCCTCTACGTCACGGCTCTGCTGCGCCCCGTCCACGCGTCGGTTCAGCTCTCCACGGGCGACGCGACGCTCACGGTTCCCATCGACTGCATGATCACGGCCGCGCCATCGACGGCGAAGGTCGCGTGGAGCAATTCGGCCGCCGACATCGACCGCGACGGAGACCCGGTGCTGCGCTCGATCGTGAATCCCTCCGCTTCCACCGCGGCGATCGTGGCGACCGTCCACGCGCCATGGCTCTCGGTCATGTCGCTGGACGGGCAGCCCTGGGATCGTCCGCTCGCGGCGAACGAGTCGCGCACCGTGCAGATCACCGTGGACCGGGCGAAGCGGCGCTCGGGCACGGGTACGGAGGTCGGCGCGATCTCGCTCGCGACCGTCGGATTCCCGGCGAGCCCCGAGACGCTTCTCGTGACCGACGACGGCCCGCCGGTCCTGCCGGCCGCCACCGGATCGGGCGCGGCGCCCTCCACCGCCCCGCGCACACGCCTCCTTTACGTGGCGTTTCCGAACGCCGTCGACGCCCGGAGCGTCGGGCGCTTCGCGGCCGACCTCTGGCTCACGAACACCGACGCCGTGAACCCGGTGGCGGTCTCGCTCCTCTTCAATCCCGTCGGCGCGCCGAGCGACGACTCGCTCCTGCGCCGCTTCGATCTGACTCTGGCGGCGGGCGAGACCCGCCGTTACCGCAACGTCGTAGGGACGCTTCTCGGCGTCGACGGCTCCTTCACGGCCGAAGTGCGCTCCTCCGCGCCGACCGTGACCGCCACGGCGCTCGTCAACAACCGCCCCCTGCCCGCCACGGCCGCGGCGCGGAACGCCTCGCGCCGGGCGCTCGCCGGGACGACCCCTCTCACCGGGCAGTACGGTTTCGAGCTGAGGCCCACGATTCCGGGCGAGGGCGTCAAGCAAAGCGACCCGATCCACGTCGTCTCCGGCCTCGCGCACGACGCGAACCGGCGGTCGAATCTCCTTCTCCTGGAGACGTCCGGCTACGACACGACTCTCACTGTGGCGCTCTTCGACGCCGCCGGCGATCCGGTGATGAGGAACGGCGGGGTCGTGCAGTTCGAGACCACCGTACCGGCGAACGGGACCGTGCAGATCAACGACGCCGACCAGCTCTTCGACAGCGCGCCGCTTCCCGGAACGTATGCGTACGCGACGCTCACCTGGAAGACGAGCGGGAGCGACGCGCTCGGGGCCACGAAAGGCTCGGTCGTCGGGATGGCGACGGTCATCGACAACCGGACGCAGGACTCTTCGCTCCACGTGGGCGTGTCCGTCCAGGCGCTGAATCCTTCGTTCGTACCCGGCTCCAGCCTCACGGTGTCCAGGCGCACGCTGGCGTCCCTGCCGTTTGGAGGCGGTCCGGCTCCGCTCCTCTTCCCGACGGTCCATTCGGCTGGCGCTCCTCTCGCGGAGGGAGAGAGCCCGTTCTGGCGGACGCGCGTGACGCTCACGAACACCGGTACGAAGGCGACCGACCAGCGCGAGGTGGTTTTCGAGTACCTCGAGACGAATACCGGCGTGATCAGGCAAGCCACCGCCACCCTCACACCGAAGGCGGTCGCCCACTACGAGGATGTGCTCGAGCAGAAGTTCGGAATCCTCCCGGGCCAGAGCACGTACGGCGCGATCCGGATTCAGGCCACCGAGAACAACGACGGCACGTGGGCCACGGGCTGGGCCGGCGTGGACGTCCAGACCGAGGCCTATACCGTGGATCCCGTGCAGGGAGTCGGCGACTTCAAGACCGGCATGGAGGGTTACTCGTACCAGCACGGCTACTCGTCCTTCCAGTCGAACCTCGGGACGATGTCCTTCGACGGCGCCGAAAGCTCGTCCGCCTACCGCACGAACCTCATCCTGAGCGAGGTCGGTGGCGACTACTGCGACGTCGTCATCGCGGCGTATCTGCCCGGCTCGTTCGTCCCGATCGCGTCGGTCACGAAGACCCTCCCGCAATACGGCTACCTCTCGGACGAGCTCTTCCACAACATCCTCGGTCTCAACCTCTCGGAGCTCACCGACGTGCGCGTCGTCGTGCGTCAGGTGGGCGGCGACGGCGTCTTCCTCGCCTTCGCCTCGAAGATCGACCTCGTGTCGGGCGACCCGGCCAACATCTTCCTGCGTCCGGCGGCCGCCGGCACGGGACGGTGACGGGTTGACCGGCGCCGTCGAGCGCATCGCCCATTACCGCATCCTGAAGCGGATCGGCCGCGGCGGCATGGGCATCGTGTACCAGGCCGTCGACGAGCGGGACGAGCGCATGGTCGCTCTGAAGGTCATCCGCGAGGCCGAGGGGCCGGGCGACGAGTCGCGCGCGCACCTCAAGGAAGCGCGCGTGCGCTTCGACCGCGAGGCCGCGATCCTCAAGAGCCTGCTCCACGTGAACGTCGTCGCGTTCCTGGAGATCGGCGAGGAGGACGGGACGCCCTGGCTCGCGATGGAGTACCTCGACGGCGCGCCCCTGACGTCCTTCGCGGGCCGCCCGTGGACCGAGACGGTCCCGCTGCTCGTGCAGGCCGCGCACGGCCTCGAATACCTGTCCTCGCGAGGGATCGTCCACCGCGACCTGTCTCCGGACAACATCCTCGTCATCGAGCGGGGCGGCGACCGGCTCGTGAAGCTTCTCGACTTCGGCGTCGCGAAGCTGTTCGAGACGGGGACGGGCCTCGAGTCCCTGACGGCCACGGGATTCTTCCTCGGCAAGGTCGCGTACGGGTCGCCGGAGCAGCTCGGGTCCCTCGGTCATGGCACCCCGCTCGACTGGCGGAGCGACGTGTACAGCCTCGGCGTCATCTTCTATCAGGTGCTCTCGGGGCGCCGGCCGTTCGAGGGCAAGGCGCCCGTCGAGTACATCGCCGCGCACCTCAACGCGCTGGCGCCGCCCGTCGCGGCGCCTTCAGACGCGCCCTCTCTCCCCGTGCCGCTCGTCCGCCTTGTGGGGCAGATGCTCGAGAAGGAGCGCGAAAGACGGCCCGGGAGCTGGCGCGAAATCGTGGACCGCCTCGTCGCCGCGCTTCGCGAAGCCGGCGGCGTGAGGCTCCCTCCCGGAATCGACCTAACGCCGGGCGGCGCGGAGGCACCCGAGCTGACGAGCGGCACGGAGCTCGTGGGCGTGGCGGGGAGGAGCGGCTCGGGCACGCTACCCGTAACGAAGCGCGCTCATCACGAGGCGGGCCTCCTCCTGTGGTTCGCCGCGGCGGGGATCGTTCTCGTTCTTGCAGCCTCGTGGTGGGCCGCCCGCTCCTCCTCGCCACGCTCAGCGGGCAAGTTGGCCCTCACCGCCGTTCCGACGGCAGCCCGCGCCTCCCGGACCGCGCCGACCGCACACGCGGCGACACTGGCGCCCGCCGCCTTCCCCGCGGGACGCCTGCAGCTCGTCGCGCTGCCGTTCGCGCGAGTCGTCTCGATCGTCGATGCGCGAACCGGAAATTCGGTTGCGCTGCCCGCGAACGCCACGACGCCCCTCCTCGTGACCGATCTCGCGCCCGGCTCCTACCGCGTCGTCCTCGCGGGGCCAGAGCCCGGCGGTCGCACCGTCGAGCGCCGCGTGTCGGTGGCCGGCGGCGCGACGGTTCTCCTTTCCGAGCCCTTCGAGACGCCGGGCGCGCTCGCTGACCTTCTGACGAAGGGAGACGCACCATGACGACACGGCGGTTCCGGCACGCGGCGCTTCTGCTCTGCGCCTTCGTCTCCCCGGCCGTCTTTGCCCAGACCGATTCGGCGCTCCTCTCGAAGGTCAGCTTCAACCTCACGAACCCGGGAGGCAAATCGCTCGCGATGGGGGGCGCGTTCACGGCCATCGCCGACGACGCGACGGCCGCGCTCGCGAATCCCGCAGGGCTCGGGCTCATTTCTTCGGTCGAGTTCGCGGTTTCCGGCAAGCGCGCGGACGAGACCCTGGGCCTCGTGACGGCGCGCTCGACGGCTACGGGCGCCCTGGCGGCGCCCTATCCCCGCATCGAGACGACGAACGTGGATCGCGACACGCACGCCTCGTCCGTCGACTTTGCGGGCGTCGTTCTGCCTCTCTCGCGCCGCCTCGTCGCGGCCGTCTTCTACGCCGAGAACCTGCGCTTCGAGGGTGACGCCGGGGCTGGCGGGTACCAGTACATCGAGCTGCGCGACAACCGCTCGGGGGGCGCCGC
>DATGDV010000187.1:0-4556 GCA_035310685.1 Thermoanaerobaculia bacterium | reverse complement strand
CGACCTGCGTCCGGGACTCGGGCGCGTGAGCGGCCACGACGGGCACCAGCTCGAGCGCGCGGAGCCGGCGTTCGTCCCCGAAGAGCGGGTCGGCCGTGAAGCCGTTTCGTTCTCTCCCCTCTCCTCTCGCGAGCCATCGGTTGACGAGAAGGGCGAGAAGGACGAGAGCGGCTCCCGCGAGCGCCAGGACGAGCCAGGTCGCGATGGGGACGTAGACGCGGAAGGTGAGAAGGGAGAGGGCCGTCAGGACGAGCCCGGTATCGAGCACGAACACCCGTCGCGAGCGGATTCCCCAGGCGACGACGGCGAGGGGGAAGAGCGCGGTCAGGACCGTCGACTCGATCCGTTCGCTGACGCGCGGGCCCGGAGAGTCGAGCCCGGCGCTCCTTCCGAGAGTTTCGACGAGCCGATGGTCGAGCGAGTACAGGTTCACCGCGGCGTACACGCCCAGGAGGCCGGCGGCGACGAGAACGGCCGCGCCTCTTCGATGGGAAGGCGACCACGACGGACGATCGAGGACGCGCTCGAAGACGAACGTCAGCGCGACGCCGCCCACGATCCAGAGCAGACGGGCCAGCGGCGCGCGCGCCAGAACGAGAAAGAGCGAGACGCCCGCGAAGCCGGCCCACGCGGGACTCCCCCAGCGCCACGCGGCGAGAGTCCAGAGGGCGAGCGACGCGACGACGAGGATCGTCACGCCGTCTTCCCCGCGCACTTTCAGCGTCTCTTCGAGAAGAAGAAAGAGGCCCCCCAGGAAGAATACGATTCCCCAGAGACAGGTTGCGCCGGCGCCCCCGCGGAGGGCGAGGCGCGGCGAGTTCTCCTGCGCCTCCGTCGCGACGAGGGAGGCCGCCCCGAAGACGAAGAGAAGGGCCGTGGCGGTTCGAACGCCGCCGCGGGCGCCGAAGACGAACGCCCCGAGGAGCAGAAGGAGAGCGAGCGAGACGAAGACGAACACGAGGACGCGCCAGAGCGGCGCCGGCAAGGCTCTCGGCTCCGGATACCTTCGAAGGATCTCTTCGAACGTGCCCGCGCCGATCGCGCCGCCTCTCTTCCAGCCGTGGGCGGCGCCGCGGACCTCCTCGACGCGCTCGGCCTCGATCCAGGCCCGTTTCATGGAATCTTCATCTTCCGATGCGCGGCGATCACGCCTCCGAGGGCTCCGGCCGCCGTCATCGCCGAGACCAGGAGGGCTCCCGCCGGCGCGGCCCCGGCGCTTTCGAAAACCATCCTCTGAAGCCCGAGCCATGCCGCCAGGACCGCGAGCGCGAACGGCAGCGTGCGCTTCGTGCGAAACGCGGCGAACGCGACGGCGGAAGAGACGAGGAGGAGCGCGAGGAGCCATCCTCTCCAGCCGGCCTCTCGCCCGCCGAACGCGCCGGAGAGAAGGCCGCCGAACGCGACGAGCAGCCCCGCGTTGACGTAGACGTCCTCGAAGTGCGCTTTCTTTTCCCCCCGCGCCGCCGCGAGGCCCAGGCCGGCGAAAAGGACGCCGGTAAAGAGCGCCTCAACGCGGAGACGCGCCGGATCGCCCGTGCCGAGGAAGGTCCTCTCGACGCTCAAGGCGATTCCCCGCCATGCGGCGAAGGACGCGAGAGAGAGAGAAAGCAGGATTTTCGAATCGAAGCGGTATGCGAGGAGCCCGTAGAAGATCGCGACGACGAGAAGATGCCAGGCCCAGTTCTGGCCGAGCATCGCGAACTGGGACTCGAGATACCCGAGATCCGTCGCGACGAGGAGAGCGCCGAGAAGGAGGACGTAGTCGAACCCCGCGTGAGACGACGTCGCCTCGCCCCAGGCGAACGGCGCGGAGCGCCGCGCTGCCCAGGCGAGACAGCTTGCCGCTCCCAGCCCGAGGGCCACGCCGATCGCCGCCGGGCCGATCCGCTCGTGATTCTCCTTGACGAAGAGGCCGATCCCTCCGGTCAGAAGGAGAACGCCGAGGTAGAGGGCGGCGCGGATCTCGACGCGCATGGAGACGAGCTCCCGCCGCGCGACACGCCCGAAGCGGCTCGCCGGGAGGTCCCCGAGAACGCCGTCCCCGCGGAGGCCATCGACGGCGGCGGCGATGTCGGGATTCACCCGGCAAGCATAAGGCCCCTTGCTCCGGCCGGCGGCGCATGTCACGCTGGGCCGTGCCGCTTCGCATCTTGGTCACCGGGGCCGGCGGCCAGCTCGGCCTGAACGTCGTGCGCGAGCTTCGGAGGGGAGGCCACGAGGTCGCGGCGCTGACCCGAGCCGCCCTGGACCTGACGCAGCGCGAGCCGGTCCTCGAGCGCCTCTCCAAGCTT
Organism: Thermoanaerobaculia bacterium; assembly: GCA_035310685.1. Taxonomy (GTDB): domain Bacteria; phylum Acidobacteriota; class Thermoanaerobaculia; order UBA5066; family UBA5066; genus Fen-183. Next base: position 2,265 of record DATGDV010000187.1, on the reverse strand, counting down.
CGCCCCCAGGCGATCGTGAACACCTCGGCGTTCGGCGTGGAGCAATCCGAGGAGGACCCGAAGTCCGCGCTCGCGGTGAATGCCTTCGCGGTGCGCACGCTTGCCGAGGCCTGCCGGAACGCCGGCGCGACGCTCGTCCATTTTTCGTCCGACTTCGTCTTCGACGGCACCGCGACCTCGCCCTACCGCGAGACGGACCGGCCCAATCCCGGCAATGTCTACGGGGCCACGAAGCTCCTGGGGGAGTGGTACGCGGCCGGGGCGCCGCGGCACTTCGTCCTGCGCGTCGAGAGCCTCTTCGGGAACCCCGAGGGGCGGAGCACGATCGACCGGATGTGCGTGGACGTCCGCGCCGGACGGGCGGTGAGCGCGTTCTACGACCGCACGGTCTCCCCCGCCTACATGGTCGACGTCGCCGCCGTCACGCGGCGGCTCCTCGAAGGGAAAGCGGCGTCCGGCGTGTACCACTGCGTGAACGCGGGGTTCACGACGTGGCACGAGCTGGCGCTGGAGCTGACCCGCCAGATCGGCAGCCCGTCCAGCGTCGCGCCCGTCTCCGCCGACAGCCTCGCGAGCAAGGTGTTCCGGCCGAAATTCGCGGCCCTGTCGAACGAGAAGCTCGCGAACCTCGGCATCGAGCTGCCGTCGTGGCAGAACGCGCTCGCCCGGGCGCTCGCCGCGCCCCCTCCGAGCGCGACGCCCATTCCCACGTCCGGGATCCGTCCGACGAGCTCCCGCGGCTAGCGGAGAAGATTCAGGACCGGTTCACCCCGCCTTCGCCCCTCACGGCACGACCATCGGATCGTACGAACCGTCGTCGTTCGCCTGATCGTTGAGCACGCCGTACACGAGGAACTGGTCCGTCCCCGCGAGCCGCCGGACGCGCGCGTAGCCCTGCGGCACGCCGAAGGGCGCCAGCGGCGCGTTGAACTGCCGCCACTCTCCGGGCTGCAACGTGCAGGGGTTGCACGCGGGCTCCTTTCCGAGCTCCTGCCCGTTCGGCCCGTAGTACGTCACCTCGAGCGTCAGGTTCTGGACCTGGCCGCCGAGCGAGTGGACGATGGCCAGGTTCGACCGCGTGCCTCCTTCCTGTCCGCGGCTCCCCGTCTGCTGGAGCCCGTAGACATACGCTTCCGTGTCGGCGGCTCCACCCACCGGCGTGTAGCCGTATGCGAGGCCGAGGTTGCCGCCGGCCCGCACCGTGTACGTCCGGATCCCGACGAAGCCGCTCGTGGTCGGGACGGACGGAAGTGTGTCGCTCGTCGTGGTCGGATCGAAAGCGCCGTCGAGGAGCTGGAGGACGAGGCTCGCGACCGTGTTCGGCGGGATCACGAAGCCGACGTCCCGGAGCGCCTGGATGACGTTCGGAAGGGTGATCTGCGTGCCCGGGTCGAGATTGAAGTAGCCCCACTGCGGCGTCGGATCGCCGGACGGGAGGACCGCGAAGAGGCCCGAGATCGTCCGAGCCGTCCGGTTCGCAAAGGTCGCCTCCGACTTGAAGGTGTCCGTCTCGAGGATGACGGGGACGACTGCGAACGAAGTCGATGACGTCTGGTCGTCGATCACCATGGGGTCGAAGGCGCCGTCGCCCGTCACGTTGTCGTTCAGCGCGCCGTAGCAGGTGAACTGGTCGTCGCCCGAGACCTTCCGGATGGAGGCGTAGGCATACCGGATGCCGCGCGTGGCGAGCGGCTGGTTCTCCTGCGCGAACTGGAACGCAGAGAGGTTCAGGGTGCTCTTCGCGGGGTGATCCTGGCCTGTGTCGCCGTCGTGATACGTGATTTCGAGCTGGATCGGGCCTCCCGAACCGCCGCCGGCGTGGACGCACGCGAGGTTCGAGCGCGTTCCCGGCGCGGGAGGATCGGCCGTCTGCTGGAGACCGAAGACGATCGCTCGGTTCGAGGCCGCTCGTCCGAGCGGCTTCGCGGTGAACGCGAGGCCGAAGCGGCCCTTGACGCCCTGGCCGCGCAACGCCGCGGTCGCGGGCGTCGTGACACGCGCGAGCGCCCCGAACTGGCTCAGGTTGTCCGCGCCCGACACCTCGATCCTGAGCGTCGTGACCTTGTTGCCGTCCGGCACGGCCATTCCGTTCTGCGCGAGGAACGCGTAGATCTCCGGGATCACGAGCTGGCCCGGCTGAAGGACGTACGTCGCGGTGCCCGCGAAGGTTCCGGCCGTCCGGAACGTGAGGTTCACGGGGCGGCCGGACCGATTCGTGAGCGTCACCTCGGCCGTGAAGAACGTGTTGTTCGCGCCCGGCGTGCT
>DATGDV010000186.1:0-6652 GCA_035310685.1 Thermoanaerobaculia bacterium | reverse complement strand
CACGACCCGGGCTACGGCCGCTACTTCTCGTACCTGAATCTCTTCATGTTCGCGATGCTGACGCTCGTCCTCGGAGCGAACCTGCCGATCCTCTTCGTGGGCTGGGAGGGCGTCGGGCTGTGCTCGTACCTCCTCATCGGGTTCTACTGGACGAAGACCTGGGCGGCGGACGCCGGCAAGAAGGCGTTCGTCGTCAACCGCGTCGGCGACTTCGGCTTCGCCCTGGGCATCTTCGGATGCTTCGCGCTGTTCGGCACCGTGGACTTCGACCGGATGTTCGCGCTCGCCGCGGGGGATCCGGGTCGTTACGCGGCCGGAGGGCTCCTGACCGCGATCTGCCTTTGCCTTTTCGTCGGGGCGTGCGGCAAGAGCGCCCAGATCCCCCTCTACGTCTGGCTTCCGGACGCGATGGCGGGCCCGACGCCCGTCTCGGCGCTGATCCACGCGGCCACGATGGTGACGGCCGGCGTCTACATGGTCGCGCGCTGCAACCTCTTCTTCCGCATCTCGCACGCGTGGGCGGTGGAGTCGGCGAACGGCCACCCGACGACCGGCTGGCTTCTCACGCACGACGCCTCCTTCGTCGTCGCCGTCATCGGGTGCGCGACCGCCTTCTTCGCCGCGACGATGGGCCTGGCGCAGAACGACATCAAGAAGGTCCTGGCGTATTCGACGGTCTCGCAGCTCGGATACATGTTCCTCGGCTGCGGCGTCCTCGCGTTCTCCGCCGGGATGTTCCACGTCTTCACGCACGCGTGGTTCAAGGCGTGCCTGTTCCTCGGCTCCGGATCCGTCATCCACGCCCTCTCGGGCGAGCAGGACATGACGAAGATGGGGGGCCTGCGCAAGCTCGTCCCGCACACGTTCCTCACGATGTTCGTCGCGACGCTCGCGATCGCGGGCGTACCGGGCCTCGCGGGCTTCTTCTCGAAGGACGCGATCCTCGGAGAGACGTACGCGGCCGGATACCCGGTCCTGTGGGGCCTCGCGGTCCTCACGGCGGGGCTCACGGCCTTCTACATGTTCCGTCTCATCCGGATGACGTTCTTCGGGACGTTCCGGGGCACGCCCGAGCAGCTCAAGCACGTCCACGAATCCCCCGCCTCGATGACGATTCCGCTCTACGTCCTCGCGGCCGGAGCCGCCTTCGCGGGTTTCCTCGGCATCCCGAAGTTCATTCTCGGACGCGACGGAGCCTTCGAGAGGTTCCTCGAGCCGGTCTTCGTGAAGCTGCCGGCCGCCTTCGTCCTCGAACCGCACGAGCTCCCGCACGCGACGGAGTGGCTCCTGATGGGCGCGTCGGTCCTCGTGGCCGTGCTCGGGATCGCGCTCGCCTGGAGCTTCTACGCCGGCGCGTTCCCCTTCGCGATCCCGTCCCGGATCGCGGCCTCGCTGGGCGGCCTGTACCGCCTCGTGCGAGACAAGTACCGCGTGGACGAGCTCTACGACGCCGTCATCGTGAACGGCCTCTTCAAGAAGGGCGGGCGCCTCCTCTGGGAGATCGACGCCCGGGTCGTCGACCTCATCCCGAACGGGGCGGCCGGCTTCGCGGTCGGCCTGTCGAACGTGTCCGCGTGGTTCGACCGGACGTTCGTGGACGGGGCCGTGAACGGCCTGGGAGACATGTTCCAGACCGCGTTTCGCGGCATGCATCGGGCCCAGACCGGCCAGACCCAGAACTATGCGCTGACGATGGCCGTCGGCGTCTTCGGTTTCGTGTGCCTCTATCTCCTGCTGACGTGAAGGACGGCGAATGAACGGACTCCTGTCGCTCCTCATCTTCCTGCCGGTCGTCGGCACGCTCGTCGTGCTCTTCGTCCCGCGCGAGAAGGGCTCGGTCATCAAGTGGGTCACCACGCTCTTCGCGGGCGCCGAGTTCCTGCTGTCGGTCCCCCTCTGGACCTTCGCGGGCTTCCGCAGGTCCGGAGACTTCTTCTTCCGCGAGACGCACGACTGGATCCCTTCTCTCGGCGCGAAATACGCGCTCGGCGTCGACGGCATCGCGGCGCTCCTGATCCTCCTCACGACGCTCCTTTCCTTCATTTCCGTCTATTCGTCGTTCTCGGCGATCACGAAGCGCGAGAAGGAGTACTACGCGTTCCTCCTCCTCCTCGAGGCCGGGATGGTGGGCGTGTTCTGCGCGCTCGACTTCTTCCTGTTCTACGTGTTCTGGGAAGTGATGCTCGTGCCGATGTACTTCCTCATCGGCATCTGGGGCGGCCCGCGCAAGCTCTACGCCGCGATCAAGTTCTTCCTGTACACGCTCGCGGGCTCGGTCGTCATGCTTCTCGCGATCATCGCGCTCTATTTCTTCAACACGACCGGCCTCCTGTGGTGGAAGGGCCTCGGGAACACGCCAACGTTCGACATCGTCCACTTCCAGGCGATCGCGTCCTCGATTCCGCCGGACCTCCAGCTCTGGCTCTTCTGGGCCTTCTTCATCGGCTTCGCGATCAAGGTGCCGATGTTCCCGTTCCACACCTGGCTGCCGGACGCGCACGTCGAGGCGCCGACGGCGGGCTCGGTCATCCTCGCGGGCGTCCTCCTGAAGATGGGAACCTACGGGTTCCTCCGCTTCTCGCTGCCGCTCTGCCCCGACGCGATCTATTCGAAGGCGCGCTTCCTCGGGCTGACGACCGTGGGGTGGGTGGCGGCCCTGTCGATCGTCGGCATCGTCTACGGCTCGATGGTCGCGATGGTCCAGAAGGACATGAAGAAGCTCGTCGCGTACTCGTCGGTCGCGCACCTCGGCTTCGTCATGCTCGGCCTTTTCGCGCTGAACAACGCCGGCATCCAGGGCGGGATCCTGCAGTCGATCAACCACGGACTCTCGACGGGCGGGCTCTTCCTCCTCGTCGGAATCGTGTACGAGAGGACGCACACCCGCATGATCTCGGACTACGGCGGCCTCTCCGGCGTCATGCCCGTCTACGCGATGCTCTTCATGATCGTCCTCCTCGCGTCGATCGGGCTGCCTCTCCTGAACGGGTTCGTCGGCGAGTTCACGATCCTCACGGGAGCCTTCCTCGCGGACTGGCGGTGGGCCGCGTGGGCGAGCCTCGGGGTCATCTTCGGGGCCGCGTACATGCTGTGGCTCTACCAGCGCGTGTTCTTCGGGGAGATGACGAACGAGAAGAACAAGGGCCTCGAGGACGTGAACGTGCGCGAGGTCCTCACGCTCGCGCCCCTCATCGTCATGTGCCTCTGGATCGGCGTCTACCCGAAGCCTTTCTTCGAGATGACGGCGAAGTCGGCCGAGAAGATCGTTGCGACCGTTTCGGCGCCGGGCCTGCGCCAGGCGGCCCGGGAGGCCGCGCCGCGTCTCGCGGGCACGACCCCCGCGCGCGCGCCCGTGGCGGCCGCGACGGCCGCAGCAGCCGTCCCGGCCGCCGTGGCAGAGGTCAAGTAGGCCGTGCCTTTTCCCGCCGGCGACACGCTCCTCATCCTGCCGGAGCTCTTCCTGACCACGGCCGCCTCGGTCGTCCTCCTGTGGGCGACGTTCGTGAGCCGCGCGCAGGAGCGTGTCCTCGCCCTCGTCTCGGTCGGCGCCCTGGCCGCCACGAGCCTCCTGCTGTTCGTCTCCGCGCGCCTTGCGGGAACGCTTCCCAGAGCCGGGTTCGGCGGCATGTTCGTCATGGACCGCTTCGGCCTTTACTTCAAGGGGATCCTTCTTCTCGTCGGGATCGTGACGATCCTGTTCTCGCTGCGCTTCGTCGGCGTGTCGCCCTACCCGGGCGGCGAGTACTACGGCCTGATCCTCTTTTCGACGGTGGGGATGCTGTTCATGGCGTCCGGAACGCACCTCGCCTCGATCGTGGTCGCGCTCGAGCTGATGGCGCTTTCGCAGTACGTCCTCGCGGGCTATTTCAAGCGCGAGACGAAATCCCTCGAGGCGGCCGCGAAATACTTCGTGCTTGGAGCGTTTTCGTCCGGCGTCCTCATCTACGGAATCTCTCTCGTCTACGGCGCGGCGGGAACGCTCTCCCTGGCGGGGATCGCGACGACCTTCACCGCGGCGAAGCCGCCGGCGTTCCTCGTCATCGGAATCATCCTCGTCGGCTGCGGCATGTTCTTCAAGATCGCCTCGGCGCCCTTCCACGTCTGGGCCCCCGACGTGTACGAGGGCGCGCCCACGCCGATCTCGGCGTTCTTCGCGGTCGGACCGAAGCTCGCGGCGTACGCGATCTTCGCCCGGATCTTCTTCGTCGGATTCGGCCCGCGTGCCGGCGACTGGTCGGCCATCATCGCGGCCTCGGCCGCTCTGACGATGGTCGTCGGGAACGTCGGGGCGCTCATGCAGAAGAACGTCAAGCGCCTCCTCGGCTATTCCTCGATCGGACACGCCGGGTATGCGCTCCTCGGCCTTCTGGCCTACGGGGACGCGAGCGGCATCGGGCTCTGGTCGATCCTCGTTTATCTCCTCGCGTATGCGTTCATGAACCTCGGCGCCTTCGGGCTCGTGATCCTTCTCGAGTCGAAGGGCTATGCCGGGGAGAGCGTGGACGACTTCAACGGCCTTGCCCGCAAGAATCCCTGGCTGGCCGCCGCGATGCTCGTCTTCCTGCTCTCTCTCGCCGGGATCCCGCCCACGGCCGGGTTCGTCGGAAAGTACTTCCTGTTCTCGGCGGCGATGAAGGCGGGCTGGTTCTGGCTCACGCTCCTCGCGGTGCTCATGTCCGCCGTGTCGCTCTTCTACTACTTCCGGATCGCCCGCGCGATGTACCTCGTCGAGGGCGAGGGCACGCTCTACTGGCGCGAGGAGCCCGCGGTTTCCGCGGCGATCGCGCTCTGCGCGGCGGGGACGCTCGCGATGGGCATCCTGCCCGGACCGTTCGTGCAGTTCGCCCGGACGTGTCTCCTGCCGTTCGGGCCGTGAGCGACGAACCGCCTCGCGGCGGCCCGGAGTCCGGCCGTTTTCTCGGCGACGTCCTGACGTTCGGCTGGGTGCTGCCGGCGGCGATCGCGGCAGGAGCGGGTCTCGGCTACGTCGGGGACCGGGTGTTCGGGATCTTTCCGGTGTTGACGGCGGCGCTCGGCGTCGTCGGACTCGCCGCGGGCCTCCGGCAGATCTACCGCGAATCGAGAGCGCTCGCGGACGGCGACAAGGGACACCGGGAGTGAACGGCGAAGCGTCTCCGGCCGCCTCCTGGCCGAATCCGGGGTTCTTTCGCCTCGCGGCGATCCTCGGGCTTCTCGGCGCCACCGCGCTGGCGGCGCTCGGCAGGTTTCAGGCCGCCCTCGCCTTGACTCTCGGGGCGGCCGTGGCTATCGTCTCGGCGCTCTGGCTGTCGGATCTCGTCGGTCGCTTCAAGGCGCCCGCACCGGGTGCGCCAGCCCGATTCGACTGGAAATTCGGGCTCAAGGCCGTCCTGAGGTATGCCTTCGTCGGTCTCGTCCTTTGGGGGACCGTGCGGGCGCTGCCGGCCGACGTCCGGTGGGTTGTCGTGGGCCTCTCGACGGTGGTCGCCGCGGTGGCGATCGACGGGCTCCGCGACCTCCTGACCGAACGCCGGAGGGGAACGGGCGCGGCCCACTGAGGGCGGAGACGACGTGCACCACGAGCATTCGATATTCTTCGGGTTCTTCAACGCCCTCCTGACCCGCCTCCTCGGCCCCGTCGAGAACGCGCCGTCCTGGTGGCGAGACGGAATCGCGCTCGGCGGCTTCCACGTCGCCGGCATCGCGCCGCGCGGAGAGCACGGAGAGCTCGCGGGCTGGATTCCGGACCACGTCGCGATGTCGCTCGTCGTGTTCCTCTTCTGCGCGGCGTTCTTCTTCCTCGCGTCCCGGAGCTACCGCAAGGACGCGCCCGGCTCCGCCCAGAACGTCCTCGAGGTCTTCGTGGACTTCCTGCGCGACGTCATCAAGGAGAACATTCCGCATCACGGCGAGAAATACCTGCCGATCGCCGGCTCGTTCTTCTTCTTCATCTTCCTGTCCAGCTTCTGCGGGCTCTTCTTCTTCCTGCAGCCGCCGACGGCGAACCTCAACGTCACGTTCGCGCTCTCGATCACGTGCTTCTTCTTCTTCAACGCGGCCGGGATCCGGGAGCACGGGCTGTTCGGCTATCTCAAGCACTTCCTGGGCCCGATGCTCGTGCTCGCGCCGCTCATGTTCCTGATCGAGATGATCGGCGTCTTCGCGCGCGCCCTCTCGCTTTCCATGCGTCTCTTCGGGAACATCTTCGGCGAGCACACGGCCACCAGCATTTTTTCCGGCCTCGTCCCGATCGTCGTGCCGTGGCCGATGATGGCGCTGAGCATCTTCACGGCGCTGCTGCAGGCGTACGTCTTCACGCTCCTCACGACCGTCTACCTGGGCGGAGCGACCGCCCACGAACACTGAGTTTCCCGAGTCGACTGTCTCGATCACGAAAGGAGCCCCCGAAATGTCCAAGAGAATCCTCCCGGCCGGCGCCCTCGCGGCCCTGGCCCTCCTTCTCCCGAACCTCGCTTTCGCCCAGGAAGCCGTGAAGGCCGGCGGCGGCGTCGGTTGGGGCCACCTCTCGGCCGCGATCGCGATCGGCCTCGCGGCGTTCGGCGGAGCGCTCTCCCAGGGCCGCACGGCGGTCGCCGCCTGCGAGGGCATCGCGCGGAACCCGGGCGCGGGCGGCTCGATTCGGGCCATGGCGTTTCTTGCCCTCGTCCTCATC
>DATGDV010000185.1:0-9401 GCA_035310685.1 Thermoanaerobaculia bacterium | reverse complement strand
GACTCGCGCGAGTTTGGCGCGTGGTTCGGCGCCGTCTTCGACGGCGCTTTCGCGCCGAACCGCGCGATGCGCGGAAAGATCACCACCAGGGGCTACGATCACCTGACGATCGAGATCCTCGTCGAAAGGATCGAGCCCGGGCGCCTCTTCTCTTTCCGCTGGCACCCGTACGCGATCGACCCCGCCGTGGACTATTCGCAGGAGCCCACGACCCTCGTCACGTTCACGCTCGAGGACGCGCCCGGAGGCACGCGCCTCACCGTTGTCGAGTCCGGGTTCGACGCCATCCCGGCCGCGCGGAGACAGGAGGCCTTCCGCATGAACGCACAGGGCTGGGAAGCCCAGATGAAGAACGTCGAGCGGCATGTCGGCACGGCGTAACGTCGCGCCCGTCTTCGCGGCGCTCGGAGATGAATTGCGTCTCTCACTCGTCGAGCGCCTCGCGAAAGGGAGGCCCCTCTCGATCACGGACCTCGCCAGGGGCTCCGGCGTGACGCGGCAGGCCGTGACGAAGCACCTGCACGTCCTCGCCGGATCCGGCCTCGCGCGCGCAGCGCGCGTGGGACGCGAGCGCCGGTGGGAGCTCGAGTCCGGCCGGCTCGTCGAGGCCCGCCGACATCTCGACCACGTCTCCCGAAGGTGGGACGAGGCTCTCGAGAGGCTGAGGCGCTTCGTCGAAAGCGCGTGAATCAGCCGCTCAGCGGGGCTCCGCGAGTCCCAACCTCAACGGGACGATTGCGGCATCCTGGAGGGACATTCGCCAATACGACCGCGGCTTCAAGCACGTCGCTCTTCGTCGCCGCGACCGCCTGCCCCGAAAGGAGGAACGCCACCGCGAGGAGAGGCGACGTCGACGGCCGCACACTCCGGAGTGCGCCGCCGCCCTTGCTCCTCACGGAGCGCGAGCAGGCTACTTCGCCGCCTGGAGCGCCGCGAGGTCCTTCAGCACGTCCTCGCTGTGCGTCGCCGGGTTCACCTTCACGTAGACCTTCCGGATCGTCCCCGAGGGATCGATCAGGAACGTGTTCCGCGCGGAGTACGTCTTGTCGTTGTAAGTCGCGAGCGAGTCGTACGCCTTCGACGCGGTTGCTCCCGTGTCGGAGAGGAGCTTGAAGTTGAGGCCCTCCTTCGCGCAGAACCCCTTGTGGGAGTCGACCGTGTCGACACTGACGCCGAGAATCACGGCGTTCGCCTTCTCGTACCTGGCGAGGTCCCGCTGGAAGTTGTGCGCTTCCACGGTGCAGCCCGACGTGAAGTCCTTCGGGTAGAAGTAGAGGACGACCCACTTCCCTCTGTTCTGGTCGAGAGTGACCGTCTCGCCTTCCTGGTTCGGGAGCGAGACGGCGGGGGCTTTCGTGCCGACGGCCGGAAGCTCGGCGGCGGCCGGGCGCGACACGAGGGCGAGAAGGGCGGCGAGCGTGAGGGAGCGGACGGGAATCTTCATGGCGGGGAGACTAGCAGAGTGAGACCGAGTCTCGGACGTGTCGCGGATCACGCAAGAGGCGAGAGTCGGGCGATACCTTTTCCTCCACGGAGCGTCCTCGGATCAGAGAGAAGTTTTTCCCAGACAATGAGAACAGGCGCGCTTCGCTTTCCTCCAGGTTCTTCTCTTCGGCTCGTCGTCCTCCTCGCGCTCCTCGCCGCTCCCGTCGGACCCTGCCGGGCCGACGATGACCTCGACGTCCCCTCGCCCGAGCTGCGTGAGGCGGAGAGGGCGTCGCACGACGGCCGATTCCGCGACGCCCGTCCCCTCCTCGAGGCGATCGTCGCAGCGCCGTCTGCGCGGCCCGAGGACCGCGACGCGGCTGCTCAGGAGCTGGCCCGCATCACGTGGCGGATCGACGGGAAGCCCGACGCCGCTCGCGAGCGTCTGGAGAAGATCGCGCGAAGCGCCCGGAGGAGGGTCCCAGCGCTTCTTCTTCTCTGCCGGATGGAGCGGACGCTGGGGCGGTACGGGGCGTCCCGCACCGCCGCGCGCCGGGCTCTCGCCGCCGCCGAGACGGACGGCGAACGGCGAAGCGCGACGATCGCGCTGTCGTCCGCTCTCGTCGACGAGGAGGTCGAGGCCGCTCGTCTGGGAAAGAAAAGGGCCTACGGCGACGAGAGCCGGAGGAGGCTGGCCGAGGCTCTCGAGCTCCTGGCGCCCCTGATCCGGGACGAGCCAGGCCTGCTGGAGCCGTCGAAGGCGGCGCTCGACGCGAGCCTCCTCCTCGGCGACGGCCCCGAAGCGCTCGCGGCATGGAGCTCCTACTACCTGGCCGCAGGGGCGGGCGACTCGACGCTTCTCGCCGGCCCGCGGATGGTTCTGTCGGAGTCCCTGCCTCTCTGGAAGGGTCCCGCGGCCGGTCGGCGGGATCGCGAGGCGGTCGTCGAGGCACTCGCCGGCTCGCGCTTCTTCACGGAGGCGGTGATCCTCGCGAAGGACCCGCGTACCCGGCGGGAAGCGCGAGTCGATCGGCTCCCTCGGGTCAGGGACCTCGTCCTCTACGAGTCGTTCGTGCGTGATGTCGGCCGAACGACCGACCTCTATTACCGCGACGTGGCGCGCGGAGCGTCGGACCCCGAAGCCTGGATGAAGGCGCTGAGAGAGCGGGCGATGCGCCTGTGGAAGGGCCTCTCCTGGCCGTCCGGTCGGCCTCCCTTCGACGAGAAGGTCCTCGAACGTTCCGCAGACACCGAGCTCGGGACGCGCTTCGGGACGGCCGGGGGGGCCGGAACGACCGGGGGCACGCGGGACCTCCACATGGGGCACCGCGTCGTGGACGAGAGGCGCGTCGCGGACCAGTACGGCCGCCGGGCGGAGATCCGGTTCATGTCGCTCGACGCGATCGTCTCGAACGGGTACGAGACCTGGATGTGGGACGGCGCAGGCGCGCACGGAGGTTGGGGAGGCGTCGGGCTCGTGGTTCAGGTTCGGCCGGCCTACGCCGAGGGCGGACCGTGGAGGTGGCAGGAGATGACCGACCCCGAGCGGCGTGCGAAGGCCCTCGCGAAGACGGCGGAAGAGACGGGCCGAGACCGCGAGCGCGCCGCGAAGGATCCGTACGCGTATCTGCCGGGCCTCTCGCAGCGACTCCTCGAGCAGGGCCTCACGAGGATCCTCGACGACGAGAAGGCCCGGGGGCTTTCGGACGGAGCCTTGCGCGCCGCCTTCGTGGCGGCGACCGACCGGGCCGTCATCGAGTCCTCCATCTTCGCGCACGAGGGCCGGCACGCCATCGACTCCCAGTTCTTCGAGGACGTGAAGGATCGCGCCACGCGCGAGTACCGGGCCAAGCTTTCCGAGATCGCCTTCGCGGCGGCTCCGCGCCTCGCCTTCGGCGGCATCCTGACCGACGGCATCGGCAACCCGACCCCCCACGGCCAGGCGAACCTGAAACTCATGAAGGGTCTCGTGGCCTGGATGGACGCTCACCGCCCGGAGATCGCAGGTCTCGACGCCGAAGCGCCGCTCCTCCCTCAGCTCGACAGGCTCACCGACGAGCAGCTCCGCGCGGCCGCCCGCTCGCTCGACCCCATGGCGGCGACGGCCCCCGCCGATTGATACGCGGGCCGTCGCGCTCCGTTTCCCTTACTTGCCGGGATCGTCGCCGGACGGGCCGTAGATCGACGGGACCTTCGCGCCCATGGGCCTGAGGTACGTCGAGAGCTGGCCGCGGTGGTGGATGGCGTCGAAGAGGAAGCCCCAGAGCATGTCGCCGAGCGAGGTTTCCCACACGACCTTGCCGTCCATGAGGAACCGGGCCTTCTTCTTCCACGCGGCGTCCTTCACCTTCGCAAGGCGTCTTTTGAGCCCCGACGCGTTCTTCTCATAGGCGGTGACGGCTTCTGCCAGCGCGGGAGCGGGCCTTTGAACGAAGGCAACCTGGCCCTTGTCGACGACCTCACACGCGTCGCGGAGCTCGCTCGCCATGAGCCACACGAGGTCGCCCGCCGACATCGAGCGCGGGTGGGGCCGATAGGCGGCCTGGTCCGGGGGCACGGCCTTGAGGACGCGGAGAAACTTGGGGACCTCGGCCTTGAAACACTCGTTGTAGTACTCGCGTGTGTTCATGATCGTCCTTTCCTCCATCAGCGCTTCTTCTGCCGGGCGGCGCGGATTGTAGAGTCATTTTCCAGCGCCCGGGAAAGTCGGTCGACTTAGCGCGCGCGGGCTTCCCCCGCCGCCTTGAGCCTCGCGGCTTCGAACTCGTCCCCCTTGTTCCAGCGCGGCAGCTCCGGCGCGTCGGCCACCCGGCATCCGAGCCAGAAGGCGAGCTTCGCGTCCTCGGCCGCGCCCGAGAAATCCAACGACTCCCGGAACTCGTCCGAAGGCTGGTGGTAGTCCGTCCTCTCGTAGAGCTCTTCCTGCTCGCGCCCGAAGCCCGGCGGCTTTCCGATCACGTCCGTGCCCTTCTTCAGGTATGCGGCGGGAACCCCCGCCATCGCGAAGCTGAACTGATCGGAGCGATAGAACGTGCCGCGGTCCGGGAACTGGTCGCCCTCCACGCGCCGGCCCTGCATCCTCGCGACGGCCCTCACGTCTCCGTCGAGCGAGGACTTGCCCAGACCGATCAGCACGACGTCGCGCGTCGGTCCGTACCAGCCGACGCCGTCGACATTGATGTCGGCCGCGATCCGGCCCGCCGGAACCGGCGGATGCTTCGCGAGGAACTCCGACCCGAGGAGGCCCTGCTCCTCGCCCGCCACGAACGCGAAGTACGTGGAGCGCGCGGGCGCCGTCTTGAGGCTCGCGAACGCCTTCGCGACGGAGAGGATCGCGGCCACGCCCGAGGCGTTGTCGAGAGCCCCGTTGTAGATCGCGTCGGAACCCGGGCGGGCGCCGACCCGGATTCCGAGATGGTCGTGATGCGCGGTGTAGAGGACCGCCTCGCCGGCGCGCCGCGGATCGGACCCCGGAAGGGCGCCGATGACGTTGCCCGATTCCTTCCGGGTGATCGCGTTCGTGAGCGCGACGGAGACCGTGACGCCGAGAGGGACCGGCCTGAAGGAGCGGCTTTCCGCAGAGGCGCGAAGGGCGTCGAGGTCCTTGCCCCCGAGGGCGGCGATCTTCCTCGCAAGCTCCTCGGTTGCCCACATTTTAGCGGCGACGCGCGGCGTGCCGTCGTCGGGCAGCTCGAACTGCTCGCCCGCCCAGGACGTCTGGACGACCTGCCAGCCGTAGCCCGCCGACGGCTGCGTGTGGATGACGATCGCGCCCGCAGCGCCCTTCCTGGCCGCCATCAGGTACTTGTAGTCCCAGCGCCCGTACCAGAGCCGCGTCTTGCCCGCGAAGAGGTTCGGCTCGGCCGGGCTCCCTTCCGGATCGTTGTTCATGACGAGGAGGACCTTGCCTCTGAGGTCCGCATCCTTGTAGTCGTCCCATCGGTACTCCGGGGCGACGATCCCGTAGCCGACGAACACGACCTCCGCGGCGTCGATCTTCGATTCCGGCTTCTGGACCCCGGAGACCGCGACGAAGTCCTCGCCCAGAGTGCCGCTCAACGTGCCGCGGCCGGAGTTGAAGACCACCGGATCGGAGGAGGTACGGCGGATGCCGACGAGAGGGACCTTTTGAATCCATCCCCCGCCCGGCGCGCCGGGCGCGAGGCCGAGGCCTTCCAGCTGGGCCTGGATGTAGGCCTCGGCGAGCTGGTCGCCGCGGGTCGCGGGGCCGCGCCCTTCGAGCAGGTCCGACGCCAGGAACCGGACGTGCGAGCGGATCAGTTCGGGGGTGATCTCGCTGCCCGCGGCCTTCTGGGCGGCGGTGACGGGTGAGTCCTGCGCCGCGCCGGCGAACGCGGCGATCGAAAGAAGAACGGGGAGGAGAGCTCTTGAAGCTTTGAACATGGTGGCGGATTATCGTCCCGGCCCGTTGGAGGGGGACGCATGCCGCACAGGGAAACGGCCAGACCCGCAGCGCACGAGGCGGCGCCGTATTACTTCACGTACATCGACAAGGCGCCTTCCGGCGACATCCTCGAGACTCTCGAGAGGCAGAAGGCGGAGACGCTGGTCTTGCTCGAGGGAATCTCGGAGGAAAAGTCTCTCCATCGGTACGGGGCCGGCAAGTGGTCCATCCGCCAGGTCCTGGGCCACATCAACGACACCGAGCGGGTCTTCGCCTTCCGGGCATTCTGGTTCGCGCGCGGCTACGATTCTCCGCTCCCGAGCTTCGAGCAGGAGATCGCGGTCGCCGCGGCCGGGGCGGACGACGTCTCCTGGGCGCGGCACGTCGAGGAGTTCACGGCGGTCCGGACGGCGACGACGGCCTTCTTCCGGAACCTTCCGGAGGCGGCCTGGTCGCGCACGGGCGTCGCGAGCGGGAACCCTTTCACCGCGCGCGCGCTCGCCTGGATCGCCGCCGGCCACGCCGCGCACCACATCGGCATCGTGAAAGAGCGATATCTGTAGGCGATGTCGACGGAGGCGGCACCTGCCGTGACGACGCCGCGCTTGGCGGGCTTCCGGCAGCCCGCCGAATGGGATCCGCACGAGGCCGTCTGGCTCGCGTGGCCGAGCCACCAGGATCTCTGGGGCGACGCGCTCGAGCCCGTACGCTCGGCCTTCAAGGCGTTCGCTTCGGCCATCGCGGACGTCGACCCCGGAACGGGCCGGGCCCGCGGCGAGCGGCTCGAGGTTCTCGTGCCCGACGCGCCGAACGAATCGCTGGCGAGATCCGCCCTCGGAGGCCTCGGCGCGCGCTTTCACCGCATTCCCTTCGGCGACATCTGGCTGCGCGACACGGCGCCGGTCTTCCTCGCAGGCAAGGGCGGCGCACGCGCCAGCGTGTCGTTCGCATTCAACGGCTGGGGCGGCAAGTACGTCCTCCCGGGCGACGAGGGCGTCTCCTCGCGCATCGCGAAGGCGGCGGAGCTTCCCGCCTTCCGATTCCCGTGGGTGCTGGAGGGGGGGTCCGTCGAGGTGGACGGCGAGGGCACGTGCCTGACGACCCGCCAGTGCCTGCTCCACCCGAACCGGAATCCCGGGATGACGGAGGAGGAGATCGAGGCGGGCCTGAGGGACGCGCTCGGCGTCGAGACCGTCCTCTGGCTCGGCGACGGACTGTGCAACGACCATACGGACGGGCACGTGGACACGCTCGCGCGCTTCGTGGCGCCGGGAGCCGTCGTCTGCATGCGCCCCTCGGGCCGTTTCGATCCGAACGCGAAGGCTCTTCGGGCCGTCGAGGCGAAGCTCCGCACCTTCAGGGACGCGCGCGGCCGGCGGCTGAAGGTGCGAAGCGTGCCCTCTCCCGGGATCGTGGCGGACCACGCGGGCCACCCGATGCCGGCCAGCTATATGAACTTTTATATAGCGAACGCGACCGTCGTCGTCCCGGCTTACGGAGTCCCGAACGACGAGCCCGCCCGGGCCGGGCTCGCGGCGCTCTTCCGCTCACGCAGCGTCCTCTCGGCTCCGGCCCGGGACCTCCTCGAAGGCGGAGGCGCCTTCCACTGCATCACGCAGCAGGTTCCGGCGTGAGCGATTCCGAGACCGTCACGTTCGCCGCCGTGCAATGCGCGCTCGGCGGCGCCGTCGGCGAGAACGTCGCGAAGGTGGAGGCGCTCGTGCGCGAGGCGGCGCGCCGCGGCGCGACCGTGATCCTTCCGCCGGAGCTCTTCGAGGGCCCGTACTTCTGCACGAAGGAGAAGGACGAGTTCTTCGCGTGGGCGAAGCCCGCCGAGGGACATCCCACGATCGCGCGGTTTTCCGCCGTCGCCCGGGAGCTGGGCGTCGCGATCCCGGTGTCCTTCTTCGAGCGCGCCGGCCCGGCCTACTACAACAGCCTCGCGATGGTGGACGCGGACGGAACGGTCCTCGGCATCTATCGAAAGAGCCACATTCCGGACGGACCCGGCTACGAGGAGAAGTTCTACTTCCGCCCGGGCGACACGGGATTCCTGGCGTGGCACACGAAGAGCGCGCCGCTCGGCGTGGGCATCTGCTGGGACCAGTGGTTTCCCGAGGCGGCGCGCGCGATGGTCCTCGCGGGAGCCGACGTCCTCCTCTATCCGACGGCGATCGGGTCCGAGCCCGAGAACCCGTCGCTCGACACGCGCGGGATCTGGCAGCGGGCGATGCTCGGGCACGCGGTTTCGAACGTGGTGCCCGTCGTGGCCGCGAACCGAGTCGGGAACGAGGGCGGCCAGGTCTTCTACGGATCTTCCTTCGTCGCGAACCAGCGCGGCGAGATCCTTGCCGAGCTGTCACGCGACGAGGAGGGCGTCGCCGTGGCGGCCGTCGATCTCGCCGCCGTCCGGAAGGAGCGCGCCTCCTGGGGCTTCTTCCGAGACCGGCGGCCCGAGCTCTACCGCGCGCTCACGACGGGCGACGGCTCGCGCTGAGGGCGCCGCCTCATCAGGCTACTTCGCGCCGACCGATCTCGGTTGCTTCCGGATCCGCGTTCTCGACGACGCCGACCTTGTGCTCGAACGCGAGCTTGCCTCCGAGCCACCCGGAAATGCCGAGGGCGAGGAACGTGACCACCTCCAGCCCGAAGGCCAGATTCCAGCGGCCCGTGTGCAGGGCTCCGTTGTTGCGCCTCAGGAACCAGTTGAGGGCGTACAGGACCACGCCGGTGAGGTTCAGGATCATGTGGATCCTCGCGATCCGGAAGCCCGACATGCTCATGTTCACCTTGAAATAGTCGACGAACCCGAAAAGGGCCGCGAGGAGGGCCGCGAGGATCCCGACGCTCAGGCAGGCGTAGCCGAAGTGGTACCAGAAATCGGCGCCGGTCGAGGCGTGCGCGATGTCGCCCACGAGCAGGAGAAAGAAGGCTCCGATGGGCAGCGGAACGAGAGCCGGGTGGATGGGATGGTTTCGAATGCCTGCGCGACTTTTCATGGCGCTCCTTTCATGCAGGGTTCTCCCCGTCCCTTCAAAGAGCATTTCGAATGCCAGCGGAATTTACGAAGCGGTCGAAAGTCCGACGGCGTCGAGGAAGAGCCCCGAGACCCTCGAGACCTCGTAGGCCGTCACGCGGCGGCGGCCGGTCTCGCCGAGGCGGCGGCGCTCCTCGGGGTTGGAAAGCAGCCGATCGAGCGCGGCCGCCAGCTCGTCCGGGCTGTCGGGGCCGACGAGAATGCCGCTTTCGCCGTCCGTCACCACTTCAGGCACTGCGGACGCTCTCGCGGCGACGATCGGCAGGCCCGCGGCCATCGCCTCGAGGAACACGATTCCGAAGCCCTCCTGCCGCGACGGAAGGCAGAAGACGTCCGCCCGCCGGTACTCCCCGGCGAGGCGGGCGAAGTCCACGTGGCCGAGGAACTCGACGCGTTCGCCGAGGCCGAGCTCCCGGCGGCGACGCTCGAGGCGCGTCAGGTCCGGCCCGGTTCCGACGACGCGGAGCCGCGCGGAGCCCGGGAGCCGCGTCATCGCGGCGAGCAAGGTCGCCACGTTCTTTCTGGGATAGAGAT
>DATGDV010000184.1:0-2706 GCA_035310685.1 Thermoanaerobaculia bacterium | reverse complement strand
TCCTCGCCGAGGCGAAAAAGCTCCTCGGAGGGGGCGACGTCAAGGGCGCGACCGTGAAGGTGCGCGTCCTCGAGAACCTCCTGCGCGTCACGCCGCGCTATCAGCAGTCTCTCGGCGAAGTCTTCACACAGGTCGTCGGTCTTCCCGTCGAAAGGTTCTCCTCGAAGATCGAAGAGGGACTGCGCGCCGGCGCGGGGCAGGCGATTCCCGTGATGTTCCGCGCTCCGGCGGCGTCCGAGGAGAACGTGGAGAAGATTCTTCGAAAAGTGGATCTGAAGAACACGGGCACGGTCGAGGCGTATTCCGTACCCGCCCCGTTCACCGCCGTTGCTTTCTTCGACTTCGACCTCGACGGCGATCTCGACGTCTACCTCTACGGCGGGGGCAGGCCCGATCAGCTCCTCCGCAACAATCTCGACGGCACGTTCACCGACGTCTCGGCGAAGACGGGCGACGCGAAGTTCACGTCGAAGAGAGTCGTCGTTTCCGACGTGGATCGCGACGGCGATCCGGACCTCGTGGCGATCGACGGGAAAGGCGACCTCGTGCTGCGGGTGAATCTCCGCCAGGGCGTCTTCCGGAACGCCCCGCTCGGCGTCTCGGGCGCGACGGATGTCGCCGTGGAGGACGTGAACGGAGACGGAATCCCCGACATCGTCGTCGCCACGTCGAAAGGGCTGCGGCTGCTGGTGGGGAAGGGGGACGGGGGATTCTCAGAAGGCACGGGCCGGGAATTTGCCGGGGGAACCGCCAGTGCCGCGTCCGGGGCGCCGACACAGGCCCCCATGCGCGCGGTCGCGCTGGCCGATTTCGACAACGACGGATTCCCGGACATCGTGGCGGCCTCTACGGACGGCCTGCACGCGTATCGCAACCTCGGGGGCGGAAAGTTCGCGGACTGGCCGATCTTCTCTTCACCTTCTAAGAAGAATCTTCCGGTCTCTTCGGACCCCTCCCTGAGGAATGTCGATGCCCTCCTCGCCTACGACGTCGACAAGGACGGCGATCTCGACCTCCTCGTGTCGGCGGGCGGGAGAACGAGCGTCCTCGTCAACGACGGCGGGAACGCGAACGGCTGGCTGGACGTCGTCCTCGAGGGCCTGCAGACGGGATCGGGCAAGGTCAACAAGCACGGTGTCGGCAGTCTCGTCGAGGTGAAGGCCGGAAACCTGTACGTCGCGCGCACGGCGGGGCTCTGGCCCACGCACTTCGGGCTCGGGGCGCGCACGAAGGCCGACGTGGTGCGGGCCACGTGGACGAACGGCGTGCCGCAGAACCTGTTCGACCAGAAATCGAAATCCGTCGTGAGGGAGGTCCAGCAGCTCAAGGGCTCGTGCCCGTTCGTGTACGCGAAGAACGGCGAGACCGGGGTCTGGAGCTTCGTCTCGGACGCGCTCGGGCGCTCGCCGGTCGGGCTTCTGTACGACGGCGTCCATCTCGCGGGCGCCGACACGCGCGAGTGGCTCTTCATCGACGGCGACGTGTTGAAGCCCGACGCGGATCATCGACTCCTCGTCGACTACACCGAGGAGCTCTGGGAGGTGGCGTACCTCGACGAGGCGACTCTCGTGGCCGTCGATCATCCCGAGGGCACGCGCGTCGTCCCGAACGAGCGGACGATTCCGGGCGTCCTGGAGAGGAAGCTCTTCACGGTGGCGCGTCCGAGACCGTTGCGCGCCGCATTTTCGGACGCGTCAGGCCGATCCGAGGACGTCACCAGCCGCCTCGAGCGCCAGGACCGGATCTATGTGAGCCCGGGACCCGAGATGTTCTATCAGGGCGTGAGGCAGGAGCACTCTCTCGTGCTGGACCTCGGCGACGTGAAAGCGGGGGACCGCATCGTCCTTTACCTCTCGGGCTGGATCTTCTACACGGATACGTCCATCAACGTCTCGATCTCGCAGCGCAAGGATCTCCGGCATTTCCCGCCGCTCCTCGAGGTGCCGGACGGAGCGGGCGGGTGGAAGGTCGCGATGGAGTCGTTCGGCTTTCCGGCGGGCAAGACGAAGACGATGCCCGTCGACCTCACCGGCATCGTCGACCCGAAGGATCCGCGCGTGCGCATCCGAACGACGATGGCGATCTTCTGGGACGAGGCCTTCGTCACGGTGAACGATCCGCCCGTCGACTTCGTCACGACCGCGCTCCCGCCGTCCTCGGCCGTCCTCTCCGAGCGCGGCTTCCCCCGCGGGTATCGCGAGACGCCCGACGGCCCCGAGGTGTTCGACCATGGCGACGTCTTGACCGCCCCGCGCT
This sequence comes from Thermoanaerobaculia bacterium, assembly GCA_035310685.1. Taxonomy (GTDB): domain Bacteria; phylum Acidobacteriota; class Thermoanaerobaculia; order UBA5066; family UBA5066; genus Fen-183. Next base: position 450 of record DATGDV010000184.1, on the reverse strand, counting down.
GGGAGGACGTGTCCGGCCGCCTGACGCGCCTCGGCGACGTCACGGACCTGCTCGCGAGGACGGACGACCGGTGGGTCGCGTTCAAGGGCGGCGACGCGATCCGCATCGCGTACGACGCCTCGAAACTGCCGGCGCTCGCGCGCGGGTGGCGACGGGACTGGATCCTGGTCTCCGACGGGTGGGACAAGGATTTCGACAAGAACACCGTCACGGGCCAGTCGTACGAGCCCTGGCCGTTCCACGCGATGTCGGCATACCCCTATCCCCCTTCCGAACACCATCCCGATCCGAAGTTCCTCGACGAGACGCTCACGCGCGAGGTCGGGCCGGAGCATTTCCGAAGGGCGCTGGGGGAAAGATAGTTTTGCTTGCTCGTGAAACGGGCCGACCGCGCCGACCTACAGTGGGGCTCGTGTGACGGCGCTGGAAGATTTTCTTAGGAGGGGGAAG
>DATGDV010000183.1:0-7369 GCA_035310685.1 Thermoanaerobaculia bacterium | reverse complement strand
CGAGGAGAAGCAGGAATTCGTCGCCGCCCATCCGCACCGTGGACTCCTCGGCGCGCGTCGTGCGCATCAGAAAACGAGCGACGCGGTTCAGGACGGCGTCGCCCGCTTCGTGCCCGAACTCGTCGTTGTACTGCTTGAAATGATCGATGTCGACCATGATGCAGCCCCACGTGCCCCCGGAGTCGGCGTGGCGCGCGGCGAACTCGCCGAGATAGCGCCGGTTCCAGCACCCCGTGAGCGGGTCGCGGAGGCTCTGGTCGAGAAGCCGTTCCTCGAGCCGCTTGCGATCCGAGATGTCGATCAGGATGCCCTGGTAGCAGACCTCTCCGGTCTCCTGGTCGACGCAGCGGTAAGCCGTATCGATGACGGTGCGGATCTCGCCGTCCCTCCGCCGGATCTCGAGCTCGAAATCGCGCACGGCCCCGTCACGCCCGAGGGCGAGAAGCTCGGCCCCGCGGCGCGACGCGTCCACGATGAAATCGTCGCTTCTCATCTGACGGGCGTCCTCGAGAGACGCCACCCCGAGCATCGCGAGGAAGGCCGGGTTGCCGTCCACGATCCGGCCGCCTTCGTCCGTGACGTAGATCCCCTCGTGGAGATCGCGCACGAAGCGCCGCAACGTCTCGGCGTCGTCGAGACGGGAGGACCGAACGGACATGATCGGCAGATCCTATAACGAGCCGTTCCCCCCGTCGTCAAGGAGAGGACCGAACCGACCGCTCGTTCAGTTTTTGAGCGAGAGCGAGACCGCGTCTCACGACTTCGTTCCAGGGGAAGAGCGCGCCCGGGTCGTTCTTCCGGTCGGGCGCGACGTGCTGGTGCCCGGCGATCCAGGGTGCGTCGATGTCGAACATCGCCGTGAGAACTCCCACGAGGCGCACGACGGCCTCGATTTGCGCGGCCGTGAAGGGAGACCGGTTGCCGTCGCCGGTGATCTCGACGCCGATGGAAGAGCGGTTGAGCGCCATGCGCCCGTGGAGAAGCGAAACGCCCGCGTGCCACGCGCGGTGCTCGAGCGAGACGAACTGGTAGAGGCGGCCGTCGCGGCCGACGAGGAAGTGCGACGAAACCTTGCTCTCGGGCCTCTGGAAGAGCGCGAGGCATTCCTCGTCGGTGTCCTGCGCCGTGTGGTGGAGCACGAGCGCCGAGATCGGCTCGATCTTGAACGGCTCCCAGCCCTCCCACCAGGAATTCGGCATCGGCACGAGACAGGCGTCCGCGACGTCTCCGCCCGCGGCGCGCCAGAGGTCCCAAAAGCGGCGGTCCGTGTCGCGGAAGACGCGGTCGAGGTGAAGGGCGTCCGGGTTCGCGCGGGCCTCCGCGAGCGTCATCTCCATGCGCGGCACCGCCGGCAGGAGGAGCGGCGGGAGCGGAGGCTCGACGACGGGCTCGAGCTCCGGCAGCGACTGGGACCACTCGTTCACGATCACGGCGGCGATGTCGCCCATCGCGCGCACCGCGCGCGATCTTCCGTCCGCCGTGTCGGCAAAGCGGTCGGCGAACGCGACGAGGACGAAGCGGCCCTTGTTGGTCGTGAGGATTCCCGAGTCGTTCCGGACGCTCCCGTAGCTGCCGGACTTGCCGGCCCAGGAGGTCCCGGGCGCCTCGAGGAGCAGCCGCGGCAGGCGGTCGCGGGTGTGTTGCGTCGAAAGGAGCTTCGCGATGAGCCGGTCGTTCGCGGGGCCGAGCAGCGTGCGCGTCGCGACACGGCGGTAGAACTCGGCCGTGTCGTGGGGCGTCATGATGCCGAGCGGCAGCCACTTGGGGGGCTCCTGGCCCCTGTCCGGAATGCGGCCCAGCAGCCGGATGCCGGGCAGCCCCAGTCTCGACATGCGCGCGTTCACGGCGTCGGCGCCGAAGAGGTCGATGAACCGGTCGGCCGCCGTGTTGTCGGAGAGGGCGATCATGAGCTGGAGCAGGTCGCGGTTCGTGGGCGTGAGGCCGGGGTCGAACTCGTCGAGAATTCCCGAGCCCGCGGCCACGTTCTTCGCCGTCAGCCTCCAGCGGTCCGTCAGGTCGAACCGGCCCTCGTTCTCCAGGGCGGCGGCCTCGGCCAGGAGCGCGAGCTTGATGACGCTCGCCGCCTCGAACTCCTCCGTTGCGTTCAGCTCGAGGCGCCGGCCGCTCTCGACGTGAAGCGCCACGATTCCCATGCGCGCCCCGCTCTTCGCCGCGAGCTTCGCGACACGGCGGGGGAGGGACGCGGCGGGAGGCGTCGTGTGAAGCGAAGGGGGGATGGAGGAACAGGAAGAAAGAACGACCGGAAGGAAGAGAAGAAAGAGAGTGTTTCTTGCTAGTAGGGTGAATCCGAGGGCCGTACGCCGCCTGCCTTGGCGAAGCATCGGGTGGCGGCGCTTTTCTTCGAAGGGTGAACGAGGCAGTCGCATCGGGCCGGGGCCGCGCCGTTGCGCAGCACCTGCACATTCACCTTCTGAGAAAAACACCCTCACATGACCCCCCACTGTAGGTCGTCGCGCTCCGCGCGTGCCCCGCAGCCATTCACCTTCCAAGGAGAACATTCTCCCCGAGCCCCTCTCGTGGTCGTGCGCGTGGCCCGCGCCGTGCGCGATTGGCCCTCTGAGAGATTCTTCCCACCCTCTGCTCCTGAGCCGGCCGTTCTAACATGCCGCTATCACAAGCCAGCAAAATCTCCCTTCTTCTTCCGCCCTCGCGCCCTCCTCCGGCGGGCGCCTCGCGGCCCTGGACCTGTTTCGCGGTCTGACGGTCGTCGGGATGATCTTCGTCAACAACCCGGGCGACTGGGCACATCTCTACTGGCCGTTCGACCACGCGGAGTGGAACGGCTGGACGCCGACCGACCTCATCTTCCCGTGGTTCCTGTTCATCGTGGGCGTCGCGGGCGTGTTCTCGCTCGAAAAGCGCATGGAAAAGGGCGCGGGCCGTCTCGACCTCGCGCGTCACGCTTTCCGGCGCGGGATGACGATCGTCCTCGTGGGCTGGCTGATGGCGTTTTATCCGTTCGTTCCGTTCCTCGAGCGCCTCGGACGCCTCCGGATTCCCGGCGTCCTGCCGCGCATCGGAGTGGTCTACCTCCTCGGAACGTGGCTCGTGCTCGCCGTGTGGAGGCGCCGCGCGGTCGGCGTGGCGGCGGCGGTCGCCGCGCTTCTCGCCGCTCACACCTTCGTTCTCCTGGACACGGGATTCGACCTCACTCCGCAGGGCAACGTGCAGCGTGCCGTGGACCTCGCGGTGCTGAAGGGCCATCTCTGGAAGAACGCGCAGGGATGGGACCCCGAGGGGATCGTGTCGACGCTCACCGCGATCGCGACGATGCTCACGGGCACGCTCACGGGGTTCCTGCTGAAGAGCGCTTCGACCGTCCGTCAGAAGGTCGCGCGCCTCCTCGCCTGGGGAGCGGTCGCGACCGCGGGGGGCCTGCTGTGGGGACGGCTCCTCCCGATCAACAAGAACCTGTGGACCGCTTCGTACGTGGTCTTCACCTCCGGCGCCGCGCTCGTGGCGCTCGCGATCTGCCTTTTCCTCGTCGACGTCCTCGGCTGGAAGAGGCCGTTCGCGTTCTTCTTCACGTTCGGCACGAACCCGCTCCTCGTCTTCTTCCTCTCGGGCCTTCTCGCCAAGACCTTCGGCCTCGTCAAGTGGACAGACCCGGCCGGGAAGGCCGTCACGCTTCATGCGTGGCTTTACACGGGTGGTTTTTCCTGGATCTCCGACCCGACTCTGCGCTCGCACGCCTTTGCGCTCGTGACGATCGTCTTCTGGTGGGCCGTGCTGCGCGTCTTCGAGAAGCGCGGCTGGTTCTGGAAGATCTGAGGCGCCGCGCGCGATTGGGTATCATCCGGTCCCGGGCAATCTGGAGGAAAACCACGCACGGTCTGATCGCGCGCCTCGGTCGGGCATTCGTCGCTGCCTCTCTCCTGGCGTTCGCGAGAGCGGGGCAGAGCGGGTCGTCGCCTGCGCCGCTGACGGCGCTCGCGACCCTGATGGTCGAACAGGAGGTCACCGTCACGACACGCGTCACGGGGGTCGTCGAGTCGCTCCAGGCCGAACGCGGCGAGCACGTGAAGAAGGGACAGCCCCTCGCAAAGCTCGACCAGCGCGAGTTCGAGCTCGACCGCCGCGCGGCCGAGGAGACGCTCAACGTGAGCAAGGCCGATTACGAGCGCGCGCAGGAGCTTTTCCGGCTCGACCTTTCGAGCAAGGCCGAGCTCGAGCAGAAGAGGTCGCGCTACGAGCTGGCCCAGGTCGAGCTGGAGCGCGCCCGGCTCGTCATCGACCGCTCCGTCGTCCGCGCCCCGTTCGACGGCGTCGTCGTGGACCGGTGGGTGAAGGCCGGGGAGAAGGTCCTTCTCGACGAGCACAAGCCGCTCTTCAAGGTGATGGCCCTGGAGCCGCTTCTCGCCCGCGCCTATCTCCCGACTGCCGCGCTCGGGTCGGTCCGGGTGAACGACGAGGTCGCGGTCTCGTCGGCCGAGTTCCCGGACGTCCGCACGACGGCGCGGGTGTCTTTCGTGAGCTCCGTCGTCGATCCGGCGAGCGGCACGATCCAGGTGCTCGTCCGCGTCGCGCGCGATGCGAAGAGGGTGCTGCGGCCGGGCCTCGGCGTGAAGCTCGTCTTCGCGCCTTCCGCGCGCTGAGACCCCTCGATGCCGGCGCGCCCACGTCCTTCGAAGCGGCGCCTGCGCTCGACGATGGACTCGGTGTTGCTCCACGACATGCGGAACATGGGCTTCCGCCTCGGTCTCGTCCTCGAGAACCTCGAGGAGCACTTCGGGGATCCCGACTTCAAGCGCAGCGTCCTCGAGCTCCTCCAGGGAACCCGCGACAAGCTCGACACGATGGTTCACCGCTGGACGGCGCACGCGGACTCGATCCTCATCAAGGTCGAAGTCGACATGAACGATCTCGTCCGCGAGGCGTTGCGGGTGGCGCACGTTCGCGGGGGCGCCGGAAACGGCCCGCCGCCGGTCACGACCGAGCTCACGCCTCTCCCGCGCGTGTGGGGAGACCCGCATTACCTGAAGGACGCCCTCCTTTCGATCGTGCAGAACGCCCTCGAGGCCGTCGCTCCGATGGGGGGGCGGGTGATCGTCCGCTCATGCGAGGAGCGCAGGGGCCGGAAACGCACGGTGGTCGTCGAGATCGAGGACGACGGTCCCGGGATGAGCGACGAGTTCGTCCGGAACCGGCTTTTCCGGCCCTTCCAGACGACGAAGCCGGAAGGGGTCGGGCTCGGCCTCTACACGAGCAGTCAGATCCTTCTCTTCCACAGGGGGGACCTCGTCGTGAAGAGCCGCCCGGGCGAAGGAACGCTCGTTCGCGTGATCCTTCCGGTCGAGGATTCGTCGTGAGCGGGACCGAGGGGCGTCTCGCGATCGTCGAGGACGACCGCCTCCTGCTCGACCAGCTCGTCTTCGCCCTCAAGGGGACGTTCGACGTCGTGACGGCGGAGGACGCCGTCTCCGGCCTCGCCCTCGTCGCCGGCGAGCCGGATCTCTTCCTGATCGATCTGCGCCTCCCGCCGTCCCGCCGGGCCGAGGAGGGAATCGGCCTTCTCTCACAGATCCGGTCGAAGCGTCCCGAAGCCGCCGTCGTCGTCATGACGGGAGAGGCGGATCGCCGATACGCGCTCCGGGCCGTCGAGCTCGGCGCATTCGATTTCTTCCGCAAACCGGTCGAGAAGGCCGATCTTCTCTTCATCCTGCGCCGGGCTCTCGAGCGCAGCCGCCTGCTCGCCGAGAACCGCGCCTTGAAGGACGAGATGCTGCGTGGCCGGTCTTTCGACCGCCTCGTCGGCACGAGCCCGCCGATGCGGGCTCTCTTCGCGAAGATCGGCCGCGTCGCTTCGTCCGACGCGACGGTGCTTCTGCAGGGCGAGAGCGGCACCGGCAAGGAGCTCGTCGCCGAGGCGATCCACCGCGGCAGCCCGCGAAGCGGAAACCCGTTCGTCGCCGTGAACGGTTCGGCCCTGCCCGAGTCGCTCGCCGAGTCCGAGCTCTTCGGCCACGAGAAGGGGGCGTTCACCGGCGCCGTCGCCGTGCGGCCCGGGAAGTTCGAGCTTGCGCACGGCGGAACGCTGTTCCTCGACGAGGTCGCGACGCTCACGCCCGCGATCCAGTCGAAGCTCCTTCGGGTGCTCGAGAGCCGTGCCTTCGAACGGATCGGCGGCAGGAAGACGATCGCGGTCGACATCCGCCTCATCGCGGCGACGAACGACGATCTCGCGAGGCTCGTCGCGAAGGGCGTCTTCCGCGAGGACCTGTTCTACCGGCTCAACACCGTCGTCCTCCAGCTGCCCCCGCTCCGGGAACGGAGCGAGGACATCCCGCTCCTCGTGGACTTCTTCGCGGTTCGCGCCGCCCGCCGGCACGGACGGCCGACCAAGACGTTCACGCGGGAGACGCTCGAGGCCATGAAGGCGCGGCCCTTCCCCGGGAACGTCCGCGAGCTCGAGCACCTCGTCGAGATGCTGACCCTCATGGTGGAAGAAGACACGATCCTGCCGGGCCACCTGCCGGCCTCGGGGCCGGGGGGCGCCGAGGAGGGCGGCGCCGACCTCCCGCTCGCAGCCGCGGTCGCCCGCTTCGAGAAGGAGCTTCTCGTCCGGGCGATCGCCCGAACCGGAGGGGTCAAGGCACGAGCAGCGGAAGCCCTCGGCCTCGACTCGAACCAGATGAAGTACCTGTGTCGGAAGTACGGGCTCTAGCCGGTTGAAACCGTCAACCTGGGGTTGAAAAAGTCATCCCCGGCCCGGCGCCTCCGTCGCGCCGGAGAGCAAGCCGCCGCGCGAATGGCGCGGATATCCGGCGCCCGACACGTCTTCGATGGGCTGGCAGCGCTCTTGCGGTGTGCAGCGCGACCCAGACGGGAAATCGATAAAGGGAGGGAGAGATGGCAAACGAAGTACGAATCAAGTTGACTGCCGAACAGAAGGCGAAGATCAAGACCGCGACCGGGAAGGTCGTGAGCGAGATCCGCGTAGGCAGCCTCGGCAGCAACCCGGCCGTGACGTCCCCGAGGGCGATCGCGGCCCGCTCGGTGTCAGCGCGGCAGAGCTCGGCCCGCGAGTTGTCGGCACGGCAGAACTCGGCGCGTGAGTTGTCGGCGCGGCAGAACTCGGTCCGCGAGCTGTCGGCGCGGCAGAACTCGGCGCGCGAGTTGTCGGCGCGGCAGAACTCGGCCCGCTCGAACTCGAACGAGTAGAAGAGGAGTCCTGCCTCCTACGTCCCGACGGGGGCGCTCCGAAAGGGGCGCCCTCTTCGTTTCACCAGAATACGGTGCGAAGCCAGCGACGGAGGACGCGCCAGCCCCGGGAGCCGTACGAGAGCCGTCGCCCCGAAATCTTCGCGCGAACAGGCGAGCCCGGTCGAAGGGACTCGTCCGGATTCTC
>DATGDV010000182.1:0-16427 GCA_035310685.1 Thermoanaerobaculia bacterium | reverse complement strand
AGAACCGCAAAAGGGTTCGGGGTGGTACCTTGGCGTCCGACCCGATGATGGAGCTGCGGCGGGTCCTGGGCTTCAAGGACCTCGTCTTCTTCTACACGTTGACGTGCTTCAGCCTTCGGTGGATCGCCACGGCCGCCGAAGCCGGACCGTCCTCGCTCGTCGTCTGGGTCCTCGCGGCCTGCGGTCTCTTCGTGCCTCTCGTGGCGTCGGTCCTGGAGCTCTCCACGCGGCATCCGGAGGAGGGCGGACTCTACGTGTGGACGCGCCGCGCCTTCGGAGACTTCCCGGGGTTCATGGCGGGATTCCTCTACTGGGCGAGCAACCTGCCGTTCTTCCCGGCTCTCCTCTACTTCACGGCCGCGAACGCGCTCTTTCTCGGAGGCGCCAAGGGCGCGGCGCTCCAGGAGAGCCGCGGCTTCTTCCTGACGTTCTCTCTCCTGGGGGTGATCCTCGCGTCCGCCGCGAACGTCCGCGGTCTCAAGTACGCCACGTGGCTGCACAACGCCGCCGCCGTCGCCACCTGGATTCCGGCGATCCTCCTCGTCGTCTCGAGCAGCGTCGTGTTCGCGCGGTTCGGGCCGGCGACGTCCTTCTCGGCGTCGCAGCTGGTCCCGTCGCTGGGATTCAAGGACGCCCTCTTTTTCTCCACGATCGCGTTCGCGTTCGGCGGAATCGAAGCGGCCTCGTTCCTCGGCGGCGAGATCCGGGATCCTCGGCGAAACCTGCCGCGCGCCCTCCTCGTGGCGGGCGCGCTCATCACGGCGGCGTATCTCGCGGGCACTGCGAGCCTCCTCGTCGCACTGCCCGCGAGCGAGGCGAGCGGCCTGACGGGAATCACGAAAGGGATCGCGGCGGCCTCGGCGAAAGCGGGACTGCCGGCGATGGGAACGCTAGCCGCCCTCCTCGTCACGTTTTCCGGCGTCGGCGTGACGGGTGCCTGGCTGGCGACGTCCGCGCGCCTTCCGTTCGTCGGCGGGCTCGACCGTTTCCTGCCGCCCGCGTTCGCGAAGCTCCATCCGAGGTGGGGCACGCCGGCGGTGGCCATCCTCGTCCAGTCGGCTCTTTCGGCCCTGTTCGTGCTGCTCAGCCAGGCGGGGACGGGAGTGAAGGGTGCCTACGACGCCCTCGTCGCCATGAGCGTGATCGCGTACTTCGTGCCGTTCCTTTTTCTCTTCGCGTCCACCATCAGGCTTTCGAGAGCGCCGCTTCCCGAGGGCGCGATTCGGATCCCGGGCGGCCGGCCCGTTTCCGTCGCGCTTGCGGCCCTGGGCTTTCTCACGACCGCCGTCTCTCTGATCCTCGCCTTCGTGCCGCCCGGCAGCGAGCCGGACAAGATCTTCGCGGCGGCGAAGATCGTCGCCCTGACGATTCTTCTTGTCGCCGGCGGCGCGGCGCTCTATGTGGCGTCCGCGCGAAGGCGGCGAACCCCGCGGGCGTAGCCCCGACGGCTCTCCGGCCGCCTGCTACTCTTCCGCGCCCATGTCCGCCTCGGTCGCGCCCCGCTTCGACCCCGCGCGGCGGCGGGCCGTGACGATCGCGCTGCTCCTCGTCACGGCGCTCGCGTCCTTCGAGTCCACGATCGTCTCGACGGCGATGCCCACGATCATCGGCGAGCTCCACGGCCTGCCGCTCTATTCCTGGGTCTTCTCGATCTACCTGCTCACGTCCACCGTCACGATGCCGATCTACGGGCGGCTCGCGGACGTCTACGGGAGGCGCCGCATCCTGATGACGTCCACGGCCGTTTTCCTGGCGGGCGCGGTCACGTGCGCGCTCGCGCGCTCGATGCCCCAGCTCATCGTGGCGCGCGGCCTTCAGGGTCTGGGCGCCGGCGGCCTCATGCCCATCGCGCTCACCGTGTCGGGCGATTTGTACTCCCTCGAGGAGCGGGCGCGCGTGCAGGCCTTCTTCAGCGGGGTCTGGGGCTTCGCGAGCCTCGTCGGCCCGCTCCTGGGAGCGTTTCTGACGATCACGTTCGGCTGGCGCTCGATCTTCACGATCAACGTGCCGCTCGGCATCATCGCGTTCGGACTCGTCGCGACGAAGATGGTCGAATCGGTGAAGCCGGGGTCCGACCCGCTGGACGTCGCAGGCGCCGTGACGCTGGCTCTCGGCATCAGCGCGCTCCTCTTCGCGTCTCTCCAGAGAGCCGGGGCCGGAATCCTCGGCGCGGGCATGCGGCTCGCCGTCGGAGCCTCGGGGCTCGTTCTCCTCGCCTTCTTTGCCCGCCTGCAAGGGAGGCGGGCGCATCCGCTCGTTCCTCCGGACCTCTTCCGCCACGCGCGGACGGCAGCTCCTTACGTGGGAGGCGTTCTCCTCGGCACGACGATCTACGGCGTCGACACGTTCGTTCCTCTGTTCGTTCAGGGAGCGCGCAGCGGAACCGCGGGAGCGGCCGGGGCCGTCATCACGCCGCTCGTCCTCTTCTGGTCGCTTTCGGCGGCGGCCGCCGCCCGCGTCATCGTTCGGTTCGGTTTCCGGAGAACGGCCCGGGCGGGGGCCCTCCTGATCCTCGCGGGTTTCGTCAGCCTGCTCGTCGCGGCGCGGCTCGACGCGTCCGTCTTCGCCATCAGCGTGGCCTGCGGCCTGATCGGCGCCGGCCTCGGGCCGTCGTCGCTCGCGCAGGTGCTCGCGATCCAGAACGTCGTGGACGAGAGCCGCCGGGGCGTCGCGACGAGCCTCGTGCCGTTCTCCCGCACCGTCGGCGGCTCGCTGGGCGTGGGGGCGCTCGGAGGCATCCTCGCGTCGGGGCTGACGAGGCGGATGGGCGCCGCCGCCGAGACGGCTGGAGCGGCCCTGGCGGAAGGGCGCGTGCCCCGCGAGCTCCGCATCGCGCTCGAGCAGTCGCTCCTTCCCGTTTTTGCCGTCCTGCTCGCGCTCGCGACGCTGAATCTCGTCGTGACTTCGCGTTTCCCCGACCTCCAGGTGACGCGGCGGACGCCGGCGAGCGGGTGACGCGACGAAGAGGCCGCGTTTGCGCGCGACACCTCGTTCGCGAGAGGATCGCCGTCATGGGGAGGATCTACAATCCAGCCATGAGGGTCACGATGCTCGCCCTCGTCTCGTTCGCGGCGGCCGCAGCCGGATCGGTTCGCGCCCAGCAGCCGACACCGGTCCCGGAAACGAGGCCGACGCCCGCCGAGGAGCACGTCGTGGCGCCAGCCCTTCCGGATCAGCCGAACAAGGAAGGCGTCGTGCGACCCAGCGGGTCGATGCCGACCGACTCTGAGGGCTACGTCCGGACGAACCGGGGGGTCATCGACCCCACTTCCACCTCGCCGGCTCCCGCAGGAACCGCGGTGACGCGCACCTCGACCGCAGGCGCTCCGGCGGCAACCTCTTCCGCGCCGGCGCCGGCTCCTCACGGAAAGGCGAAAGTGAAGGCGGCCCACCTCGCCGTGCGCGGCACGGTGAAGGCCTACGAGAAGGGCGTTTCGATCACGGTCGTCGAACCCGATGGGCGGGAGCGGACGGCGAAGATCGCGGCGAACGCGTCGGTGTACGACGGGCTCGCCGTCGGCGACAAGGTCATCGTGAGAATCCCGCTCGGGAAGCCCGCGGACGGAAGAACGACGGACCACGTCGAGAGGCAGAGACCCCCGAAGCCGCCGCCGAAGTCGAAGTTCACGCAGGCGCAATCGCCCGCGAGCTGATGAGCTGCAAGACCCGGATGCAGCGATTCTTCATTCGCTCGGTCGCTCTAATGGCCGCCGTTGCGGCGCCTCTCGCCGCGCAGACGCCCGTACCGACGCCGGCGAACGCGGTCGATCCGTCGGATCAGTCCGCCGTGGCGCCGGCGCTTCCGATGCGCGCCGCCCAGCCGAATCCCGAGGTGACCCTGGGCACTCCCGCGGCGTCCGCGACTCCTGCCGCGTCCCCGGCGGCTCCGCCCGAAGCACCCGCTGCCTCCGTCAGCCGGGAGGAGGCGCCCACGGTGTCCTCTCCGCCGACCTCCGCTGCACCCGCGGCCGGCAGCGGGCATGCGAAGGCAGGCGTGATCCTGGCCAAGCCGGTCACCGTCACGAAGGGAGCCGCCTCGACGGTCACCGGCTACCGGAAAGGGAAGTCCCTGACCGTGAAGACCCCGGCGGGTTCGCTCGTCGAGTACCGCCTGGAAAAGAACACGATCGTCCCGGACGATCTCGCTCCCGGCCGGCGGGTGCTCGTCGAGACGAAGATCGTCCGGAAGCGTCTGGTCGCGACGAAGGTCTCGTACGCCGAGGGGCGCGTCGTCCTCACGAACGTGAACTGAGGCACGGGCGAAGCAAGCCCTGTGACATGACGCCGGCGTGATCCTGTTCGAGAACGCGGACGTCCTCGCTCTGGACAAGCCGGCGGGCGTCTCGGTGGCGACGTCGTCGCGGCCGGGCTCCGCGGAGGACGCGGTGCGGCGCCTTTTGGCGGCTTGCGGCGAGGAGGCGCGGGACACGCTGCCTCTCCTCGTCCACCGCCTCGACGTCGGGACGACCGGCGTCGTCCTCCTCGCGAAGAACGACGCCGCTCACCGGGCTGTGTCGCGCGCGCTCCAGCAGAAGACGGCGAAGAAGACGTACCGTGCTCTCGTCTGGGGGCACCCCGTTCCCGCCAGGGGGACGATCGATCTCGCGCTCGCGCGCGACCCGAAGGACGGCCGCAAGATGCGTGTTTCGGCGGAGGGGAAGCCGTCCGTCACGCTCTACGCGACGCGCCGGAGGTTCTCGTCTCTCGCGGACCTCGAACTTCATCCGGAGACCGGACGCACGCATCAGATCCGCGTCCATCTGTCGGCGAAAGGGCATCCGATCGCGGGCGACGACTTCTACGGCGGGGCTACGCGCTGGCGGGGCGTGCGGGATCGCAGGGCGCGCGAGGCCCTCCAGCGCCTCGCGCGCCCCCTCCTTCACGCCGAGAGGATCGTGATTCCGGAGCTGGGGCTCGATGTCTCCGCGCCGCTGCCGGGGGATTACGAGGAGATCTTGAGAATCTTCGGCTATGCGGCGGCTGCTAATGCAGCCGCCGATAGATGAAAAATCTGGCGCACATCCCCTCTTTCTAGAAAATCACCTTCGCCGCCAGCTGGATGATCCGCGGCCCCGCCGAGCTCGTCGGCGTGCCGTACGCCGCGACCGGCGTGAGCGTCTGGCCCGCTCCGACGCGCCAGTACGTCGTCGTGACTGCGGTCGGCGCCGTGGTGGGCGCGACGTTCGAACGGTTCAGAACGTTGAAGGCTTCGGCGATGAGCTGGAGCGTCACCGGGCCGATGAGGATGTCCTTCGTGAGGCGCGGGTCCAGCGACATGAACATGGGGAGCCGTTCGCCGTTGCGCGCGAAGCCGGGGGCGATGTCGTTGCGGTTGTTGCCGTCGTTGTTGAGGTCCGTATTCGGGGTCACGGTCGCCGTGTAGGGCAGGCCGCTCGCGATCGTGAAGATGCCCGACAGAGACCACCCGCCGAAAACCGCCTGCTTCCAGCCCCCGGCGTCACGGAAATACGGCATCGACCAGTACGCCGAGATCACGAGGCGGTGCGGCACGTCCGCGTCGCCCACGGCGCGGTCCACGAGGAAGTTGCGCGGGTCGGACGCGAACTTCGCGTCGTCGCTCGACGCGGGGACGACGGCCGTCGCGTCAGGCCTCGTGTCGATGACCTTGCTGAAGGTGTACGCGACGCGCGCCTGCCAGTTCTTCGAGAAGCGCTTGTTGATCTCGAGCGTGAGACCGTTGTATTCGGACTTCGCCGTGCTCTGGAACTGGATCACGCGGTTGAAGTTCGAGAAGGGCCGGTCCGCCCCGTACCGCACGAGCGTGTAGATGTTCCCTTTGTTGTCCGTGTACGTCGTCGTCCCCGGGGAACCGACGTTGACGTCCGTCGAGCGCTGGAGGTGCTGTCCGTTCGCGTAGAGATACGAGAGGGCGACCGCGATGTCGGGCGTGACCGCGTGCTCGACCCCGATCGATGCCTGCTGGACCAGCGGGCTCACGAAGGTCGGGTCGAAGACGAAGATCGTCGGCTTCGGCAGCGTGACACCCGTCGGGATGGACGGGAAGGTGTTCGGGTACGTCGGCTGGTTGGCGCCCGTGAACGTGAGCGTCTGGACGTTGATGCCGTTGTTCGAGTGGGCCGTCCCGATCATGATCGCCGGCGAGCGTCCGTAGAACATCCCGTACCCACCTCGTACGACGGTCCTGTCCTGACCCCTCGGCGTCCACGCGAAGCCCGCGCGAACCCCGAAGTTGTTGTCGTCCTCAGGAATCACGCTCGTGTCGATTCCGGCCGCGAGAAGCTGCGGGTCCGGATTGCGGACGGTCGGCTGGGCGATTCCCTGCTTGTCGTATCGAACACCGAGGTTCAGCGTGAGGCTCGCGTTCGGACGAAACTCGTCCTGGACGAAAAACGCGATCTCGGAGAGGTCGGGATTCGTGTACGGACCGGTCGTCCCGGCGCCCGGGAATGCCTGCGTGTACGACGTGGACTTGCCGAGGTTGTAATTCGCGACGGAATTGAATGAGTAGCTCCCTGAGAAATTGCCCGGGAACCAGTTCAGGATGAGGTCGCGGCTCCAATCGAAGCCGGCCTTGAGGGTGTTGTTGCCGAGGACGAGCGTCGCGGCGTCTCCGACTTGGTAGCGCGTGATCGTCGTCTCGCGGGGGCTGAAGAAGTTCCGGCCGATCGTGAACGAGAAAGAACCGTCCGAGATGATCGCCTCGGGATCCGCGCTGTTTGCGAGGCCCGGCTCGGAATCCTTCGCGTACTGGCCGCGCAGCTCGTTGAAGAGGGACGGCGTGAACGTGCTCGTGACGGACGCCGTGACGGTGTCCGTGTTCACGAGCGAGTCTCCCGAGTGCTCTTCGGCGGTCGTCGAGTTGCCGCTCTCGTTATTGACCCCGGTGAAGCGCTGCCGGTTGTAGCGGAGGGAGACCTGAGCCGTCGCCGCGGCGTTCCAGTCGCCCTTGACGAGGAAGACGTCCTGGTTCTGGCCGCGGTCGTACGGGTTCGCCTTTGGCGTGAGCTTCGCGAGTCCGGCCGCCGTGTTCGGGTCGCTCAGGTTCAGGCTCGACGTGTTCAGGATGACCGTGTTGCCATTCGTGTTCCTCTGCCCGTCGTAGTTCGCGAAGAAGAAGAGCTGGTCCTTAAGGATCGGGCCGCCGAGGCTCGCGCCGAACTGGTTGTAATGGTAGTTGCTGATCCGGCGGCCGTTGATCACGTTGACGTAGTCGTTCGCGTTCAACCCCTTGTCCCGATAGAACTCGAACGCTGAGCCGTGGAACTCGTTCGTGCCGGACTTCGTGACGACGTTGATCACGGCGCCGCCCGCGCGGCCGTACTCCGCCGTGTAGGCGTTCCGGTTGACCTGGAACTCCTTCACGGCGTCCTGGCTGAACTGGTACGGCGCGCGCCCGGACCCCGTGCGTCCGAGAGCCTGACCGAAGAACGTGTTGTCGTTGTTCGCGCCGTCGATCACGAGGCTGTTCAGCGTCCCGCGCTGCCCCGCGAAGCTGATGTCGCCGAGGCGCGGGTCCTTCGAGACGCCGGGCGTCGTGAGGGCGAAGTCGATGAAATTACGGCCGTTCGTCGGGAGGTTCTGGATGTACGTCTCGTTGACGTTGGAGGCCTGCTCGGTCTTCGTCGTCTCGACAACGGGGGCCTCCGAGGTGATCGTGACCTCCGATTTCACCCCGGCGATCGCCATCGTGAGCTTGAAGGTCGTCTCCGCGCCGACCAGGACGTCGCCCTTGCCGGCGCTCGCGAGCGTGAACCCCTGGAGGCTCGCGGAGACCTCGTAGGTGCCCACCGGCACGAGCGGGAACAGGAACGCACCGCTTGCGTTCGTCGTCGTCGTCCGGGCGGCACCGGTCTTGACGTTCTTCGCGCTCACGCTCGCGCCGGGCAGGAGTCCTCCGGCCGTGTCTGAGACGACGCCCGAAATCGAGCCCATGCTGCTCTGTGCGAAGACGTCGTGCGCGGGCCACGCGAACACGAAAAACAGAATGGCGGGCAGTAGGGAGACAGAACGGAACGAGCGGGACATCGGAATCCTCCTTCGAGCGGCCGAACGGCCGTCGCCCTCGGCCCAGGGCGTGTGAAGTTCGCGCGAAGCCTATCTCAAGATCGGGGCCACGAGCGCCGCTCGGATCGCGTCGTCCCGCGCTCAGCGTGACGGGGCGGCCGAACGGGAAGGGCCGCGGAGGGCCGGGCAACCCTTCGCCGAGAGGAACGTCGCGGCTCCGGCGAGGAGAACGAGGCTCGCCGCGAGAAGCAGCAGGAGGGGACCCTTTTTCGGGGGCGGAAGCTCGCTCGTCACCGGAGCGGCGGACTGACGCCTGGCCCTGAGAGGCGCGGTGGAGTCGGCGAGGGAGGCCGGCGGAGCGGCGTCCACGAACGAAGGGGCTTCACGCGTGATCGCGCCGCGAGCCGGTTTTGCGTGAAGCTCGCGCCTGGCGACCACGAGATCGAGGATCATCTGGCCGGCGCTTCCGTACCGTTCCAGAGGCTCCTTCTTCAGTGCCTTGGCGACGATCTGCTTCAGGGACTCGGGCACGAGGTCGGGCTCCGGCCACGGGTCGGCCTCCTTGGTCATCATCTTGGCCACCATCTGGGTCACGCTCGCGCCCGAGAACGGATGGACGCCGGCCAGCATCTGGTAGAAGACGATGCCGAAGGAAAAGAGGTCCGAGCGCTCGTCGAGAGGGTTCCCGAGCGCCTGCTCCGGAGAAAGATAGTCGAGCGTGCCGACGATCATCCCCTCGCCGGTCTGCCGGTGCGAACGGGACGTGTCGCGTGCGCCCTCGGCGAGGAGCTTGCTGAGGCCGAAATCCAGCACCTTCACGCGGCCGTCCGGCACGAGCATGAGGTTCGAAGGCGTGATGTCGCGGTGCAGGATGCGGTTCTGGTGGGCGACCTTCAGGCCCTCCAGCGCCTGGATCGCGATGTCGAGGCATTCCGTGATCGAAAGTCTCCGCTTGTCCATGATCTCGTCGAGGCCCTCGCCGTCGAGGTATTCGAGGACGAGATAGAGGGCACCCGGTGGAAACCCCACGTCGCGGCCCTCCGTCGTGGCGAGGTCGTGGATCGTGATGACGTTCGGATGGTTGAGCGACGCCACCGCGCGCGCCTCGTTCATGAACCGCCCGCGCATCTTCGTGTCGCTCTGGAGCGCGGCCGGCAGGATCTTGATCGCGACGCGGCGGCCGAGCGCCGAATCCGTCGCGAGATAGACCTCGCCCATGCCGCCCCGGCCGAGCAAGCGGAGGATCTCGTACCGGCCGATGCTCTTGGGAAGTGGTTCCGCGGCCAACGCGACGCAAGTATAGGAGTCCCGGCTCCTCGATCAGGCCGGCGGCGGAGCGGCCGGATCGAGCGCCAGCAGGATCGTCAGGGTGCTGCCCCCGTCGCGTGTCGACGAGGTGAGTCCCGTGCGCGCGAAGAGGCGAAGCATCCTTTCGTTGTTCTTCAGAACCTCGGCCGTAAAGACGCTGATCTGACGCGTCCGCGCGAGCGCTGCGAGACGCTGAAAGAGAAAGCTCCCGAGCCCGCGCCCCTGGAAGGCGTCCGCCACCGTGAACGCGACTTCCGCGTGAGAGGGCCGATCGGCGAACCGCTCCCACCTCGCGACCCCCACGATTCCTCCCTCCGTCTCCGCGACGAGGGCGTAGCGCCTGTCGTAGTCCACGCGCGCGAGGTACTCGGCCTTCCCCGCGTCCTTGTCGGGGACGGCGAAGAAGCGGAAATAGAGGCTGTCGGACGAAAGCCGGTCGTAGAGCGCCAGAAGGCCGGGCCCGTCGTCACCGCGGATGGGGCGCAGATGAATCGTCGTGCCGTCCCGGAGAACCACGTCGGACTCGTCCGCGGCCGGATAGGTTCCGCTCGCGGGCGATCCGCCCCCCGGCTCCTCCCGAACGGTTCGAACCACGCTCCGAATGATTTCACGGAGCGTGGTCTCCGGCCAGAAGCTACCGCGGTGACGCGCGTCCCGTCAGCGCCGCGAGGCGCCGCACGCGCGCGGCGAGGTCCGGCGAGAACGCGTCCTTCGCGGCGCGCCAGTCCCAGTTCGCTCCGATACGCCCCGGCATGTTCATGCGGCCCTCCGCTCCGAGGCCGAGGTAATCCTGCATCGGCGCGATCGCGCGGTCGGCGACGGACGCGAACGCGGTGCGGATGAGATCCCACGCCGCATCCTCGCCGGAGGTCCCGACGTAGTCGCGGAAGCGCGCCTTGGCGCCGTCGTCGAGCGCCGCGAACCACGAGCGCGACGTGTCGTTGTCGTGCGTGCCCGTGTAGACCACCATGTTGGGGACGTACCGGTGGGGCAGGTGCTCGCTGTCGGTCTCGCCGAAGCCGAACTGCAGCACCTTCATGCCGGGAAGCCCGAGGACCTCGACGAGCTTGCGGACGTCGTCCGTGAGGAGGCCGAGGTCCTCGGCGACGAGCGTGACGTCCCCGAGCGCGTGCTGGATCGCCATGAAGAGCATGAGACCCGGCCCGGTCACCCAGCGGCCGTCGCGCGCCGTGGCCGCGCCCGCCGGGACCTCCCAGTACGCCGCGAAGCCGCGGAAGTGGTCGAGGCGCACGACATCCGCGAGCCGGAGGTTCAGGCGAATCCGCTCGATCCACCAGTCGTAGCCGTCCTCGGCGAGAACGTCCCAGCGATAGAGCGGATGGCCCCAGAGTTGCCCGTCCGCGCTGAAGTCGTCAGGCGGAACGCCCGCCGAGGCGGTGGGCCGCCCGTCCTCGCCGAGCACGAACAGCCGGCGGTGCGACCACACGTCGGCGCTGTCGCACGCGACGTAGATGGGCAGGTCGCCCATCACCGAGATGTCGCGCGCGTTCGCCTCCGACTTCACGCGCTGCCACTGACGGAAGAAGAGGAACTGGGCGTACGTGTGAAACGCGATCTCGTTCGCGAGCTCGGTCCGAGCCGCGGCGAGGGCGGCCTCCTCGCGCCTCGCGAGCGCAGGATCCCATTCCGTCCACGGCCGCCCCTCGTTTCTTTCCCTGAGGGCGGCGAAGAGAGACCAGTCGGAAAGCCACGCGGCGTTGGACGAAGCGTCCGCGAACCGCGCGACCTCGTCGAGGATGCGGCCGCCGAGAGACTTCGCGTGGCGGAACGAGTCCTCGAGAAGGCGGCGGCGGAAAGGCGCGACGCCATCCCAGTCCACGCGCCCGTCGGGAAACTCGGGAGCGCCGTCCAGGGCGCCGGCGGGGAGGAGACCCTCCTCGACGAGCCACTCCGGCGACACGAGCAGGGGATCGCCCGCGAAAGCCGAGAGCCCGTCGTATGGCGAATGGTGGGGACCCGTGGGGCCGGGCGGCAGGACCTGCCAGAGCCTGAGCCCGGCCTGCGACGCCCAGTCCAGGAACGCGTCGGCGGCGGGCCCGAGGTCGCCCACGCCGAACCGCGAGGGCAACGACGTCGGGTGCAGGAGCACGCCGGCCTGTCTCGTGGGGCGGGTCATCTGGAGGATGCTACGCCGGCGGCCTCACCGGCCCATGCCGGCTTCGTGCCCGAGAATCCGCAACGTCCGTCCGTAGATCGCCTCGACCTCCTCGCGCGAGTTCCCGATGGCCGTCATCCCGAGCTTGCCGTACTGGGAGAGCGCGCCGATGAGGTGAAAAAGGACGCCGGACTCGGAGTTGTGGCTGTAGTGAAGGGAATTGATCGTGACGATCTCGATGAGGTCCTCCGGCAGGAGTCCTCGAAACGTATCGGACTGGAGGTTGTCGGTCGCGCGATAGAACTTCGGCGAGCCCCGGGGCGAGTAGAAGAGGCCGGTCCGAGGGTCGAGCTGCCCGCCCGTCAGGAACTGGAGCGCGAGATAGGGGTGCGTCGTCCCTCCCATGCGGAGGTTGATCTCGAGAGCCCGCGACTTCCACGGCGCCGACGGATCGTCCCGCGTCAGCAGGAAATCGATCCCGAAACGGCTCACGACCCCCTTCGCGGCCAGAACGGCGCCGATTCGCAGGGCCTCGTCATGAATCTGCGTGCGATACGCGTCGGCGGCCGGAAAGAGACAGCCGAGGAACACCTGGCCGCTCGGTCCGCCCAGGATCTGGTCGTGCGTGGAGATCGGGATGACTCCGCCGTGCGGATCGCTCCGGAGCTGGACGCTCGGCGACGTCTTGAAAGGGGCCTCGAGAAGCTCCTCGGCGATGCCGCCCATGCGACAGAACTTTCCGTGATAGTCGGCCCACGTCTCCCACGGCACCGAGAATTCCACGGAGGGAAGCGCCGCGTGGACCGTTTCGGCGAGATTGCCCGAGGCCTCGGGGTATCGAAATACGGCGTTGCCCTCGCCCGAAAAGCTTTCGTTCAGCTTGACGACCGCGCTTCTCAGGCCCGGCTTCCGGCGCTTGAGCTCGACGAGCGCGGTCTCGATGTCGTGGTCGTCGCGCAGGTCCTCGACGCCGTCGGGAACGGCGATGCCGGCCTCGCGAAAGATCTTCCGGCCCCCGGACTTCGTTCCGAGCGCGTTCAGCGCGGGGTCGACTCCGTTGAGCGGAATCCCGAGGAGGACCGCGAGCTTGCGCTCGAGGGGCGTGGAGTTGAAGACGGTGAGATAAGCCCGGGAGCGGTCGGCGATTCCGTGACGGATGCGCTCGAGGAGACGCGGCCGTTCCAGGATCTTCTCCGTGAGCGGGCGCGGCGACGCGTCGTACGCGCACAGCAGCGTCAGCCGTCCTCGCGCGTGGCTCGTGGGAATGCCGACGAGGAGCTGGAAGTAGTACTCGAGGACGAGAGGATGCACGGGCTGCGACGTCACGAAGACGACGCGGGCCCGCGGATTGCGAAGGCGGATGAGGAGGAACAGGAGCCGCTCCTCGTAGAAGCTCGCGCCCGCGAGCTTCTTCATCTCCTCCTGATCGAGGGTGAGCGACGGCACGACGACCGAGGTGTGAGGCTCCTCGTCTCGCCCCGCGATCGAGTCCCAGACCTCGGTTAGGCGCGGTTTCAGCGCTTCGAATTCGGCAAGCTCCTGCTCGAGGGTGAGCGCGGACGCGAAAGGCGGGCGGGGGATCAAGCTGGACCCATTCTAAAGGCGGGTCGAGCCCGTCGAAATGGAGGGGGCACGCTTCTTGATTGCGTTCCCGGAGGCCGAGAGACCGAGAGGGAGAATGACGAAGCGCCGGGGATTCACGCTCATCGAGCTCCTGATCGTCGTCGCGATCATCGGAATCATCGTCGCGATCTCCATCGTGAACATGATCAACGCGATCCAGCGCGCCAAGCAGAAGCGGTCGATGGGGGACATGAAGAGCATCGCGACGGCGGTCGAGGCCTACGCGACGGACCAGAACTTCTATCCCGCGGCGGCGGGCTTCTCGTTGCCTTCGGGCCTCGCGCTGCCCACCGGCACGGTTGGTCTGATCTCCGATTCGCTGACCCCGACGTACATGCGGGTCGTGCCGCTCGTGGACGGGTGGAGCTCGTACTTCGCGTACGGGACGAACGCTTCGCGGAGTGACTTCGCCCTGCGCTCCGCGGGTGCGGACGGGGCCCTCGACACGGACCCTGTCTGGGGCACGACGACCAATTTCAACGCCGACATCATCCTCATCGACGGCGCGTTCACGCAGTATCCGGAGGGCGCCCAGAAGTGAGCGGCGCGGCGTAGAGCCCGACAAACGGTGGCCCGCCCGCCCCGCTTTCTCCGACAAAATTTCGTCGCCGTTCCGGCGATCCCGCCCGATTCGTGCCTGAACAAGCCGGATTCCGGCCCGCAAAGCGCGGCACGCGTCTTGAAAGCACGTCGGCACAACAGGAGGTTCATCCCATGAAGAGGCGGAACAACAAGGGCTTCACCCTCATCGAGCTTTTGATCGTCGTCGCAATCATCGGCATCATCGTCGCGATCGCCATTCCGAACCTGCTCAACGCCATCCAGCGCGCCAAGCAGAAGAGGACGATGGGCGACATCAGGTCCGCGGGCACGGCCGCCGAGGCGTATGCCGTCGATTTCAACCACTACCCGGCGGCCGCGGGCTACACGCTTCCCTCCGGCCTCACCTATCCCGGGACAGCCACGTTCGGCCAGCCGACTTCGGGCTTCAACAGCCAGGTCACGCCGACGTACATCCGCGTGCTGCCTCTGACGGACGGCTGGAACTCGTTCTTCCTCTATGGCGTCGACGCAACGAACCAGAACTACGAGATCAGCTCGAACGGCAAGGACGGCGTGACCGACACGCCACCTTGGGGCGAAACGACAAACTTCAACAACGACATCATCTTCGTCGACGGCCAGTTCGCTCAGTACCCCCAGGGCGCGCAGAACTAATCGTCCTCCCTCTGCAGCCCGATTCAAGAGCCCCCTTAACCGGGGGCTCATTTCTTTTCCGGGCCTAGAATCGCCTCGGTGCAAGGCCGCAGGACGACGGGACGGACGGCGCTCCTGGGCGGCGCCCTGGGGCTCGCATTCGCGAGCCTCCTTCTCGTTCCGTGTGCCCTTTCAGGAGGGGTGCCGGCGCGCGGAGATCTCGCCGACTTCTTCTGGCCCATGAAGACCTACACGGCCGCGCGCTGGGTTTCGGGAATACCGCTCTGGAATCCCCTCTCGGGGTGCGGCGAGCCCTGGCTCGCCCAGCTCCAGACGGGTGTCTTCAACCCGGGAGACCTGCCGTTCTTTCTGCCCGGAGCCTGGGGCCCTCTGCTCGGCATCGCGCTCCACCTCGTGATCGCGTGTTCCGGAATGGCGGCCTGGCTTTCCAGCCTGGGCACGTCGCGCGCCGGCGCCCTTCTCGGCGCCGGTGTCTTCGCGGCCGGAGGAGGCTTTCTCTCGCTCGCGCTCGTCTACAACAACTTCGAAACGGCGTCCTTCCTCCCGTGGCTGTTCCTGGCCGCACGGCACGCGGTGCGAGGTGGCTCGCCGGCGGGTCTGGGCGTCTCTTTCGCTCTCGCGTTCCTGGGCGGCGAGCCGGCGCTCGCCGTCGTCGGTGCCGCGTCGGCGGCCCTCGTCGCGCTCGCGACGCGAGGCGACGAGCGCGGGTCCGGACCTCGAGGCGGTCGGGGCGTCTTTCGCCTGGCGGGGGGAATCGCTCTCGGCCTGGGCCTCGCCGCCGTTGCCGCGATCCCTTTCTTCGACTACGCGAGGTCCTCCGGCAGGCTCTCGGGCGTGACGAGAAACGAGGCGCTCGCGAGGCCGGTCGGAGCTTCGGACCTGATCGACCTCGTCCTTCCGCCGTCCGAAGCGCTCCTCTTCCACCCGTCCAAAGGCCGCGGGGGATACCTCGCGACGCTCGCGCTCTCTCCGCTCGCGCTCCTGCTCGCGGCGGGATCGGGTGCGGGCCTCGCCGCACGCCCCCGCTTTCTCATCGCGCTTTCGACCCTCTCGATCGCGGGCCTGGTTCTCGCGTTGGGGGCGCGCGGCGGGCTCCTTCCCGTGCTCTGGGACGCCGGACTCGCGCGGGGCGTGCGGTTTCCCGCGCGGTGGTTCGTCTTCACCCAGCTCGCGCTTGCGGCCCTCGCGGGTGCCGGTCTCGACGGGTGGCTCCACGGCCGCCTTTTTCGGTGGCCGAAAGGCCGCGCGCCCGAAGACGGCGAGGACGTCTCGCCCCCCGCCGCCGTGCGCCTCGCACCCGTCGTGCTCTTCGGCGCGTCCGCCGCGGTGCTCCTCGCCGCCGGGTTCGCCGCCGGCCGCCTGACGGGTCTGCCGGCGTGGACGACTCTTTTTGCGGCCGGACTCGGCGTGGCTCTTCTCACGTCGGCGCGTGCCGCCGGCTGGCACGGTCGTCGCCTCGCGGGAACCCTCGCCGTCGCGACCGTGGCACCACCTCTTCTCGCGTCGGCAAACGTGTTCGCGCCGGCGCCGCCGGCACGTCCGCCTTCCGCCGTGACGGATCTGGCCCGTGCCCCGGGCCGCGTGTTTCCGGTGGTCTCCGACGCGTCCCTGCTTTCGGCGCTCACCCGCGCGAGCGACCGCGGGGGCGAGGCGCCCGGCACGAGGGCACGTGCGGCGCTGTCCGGCTACACGAACCTGCCGTTCGGCGTCTCCTCGGCGGCCTCGCCCTCGCCGATCGGAGATCCCCGCCGCACGCGCCTTCTCGGAGCGGCCCTCTCCGGAGGGAACGCGGAGACCATCCTCGCGCTCGTGGACGTGAGGCACGTCGTGTCTCCCTTTCCCTCGACGATCCCCGGCGTACGGCTGGAAAAGCGCGATTCCGGTGTCCTCGTCTATGCCCTCCCCCGGGCCCTGGGGCGGGTCTTTTTCGCGCGGTCGGCCCGTGAAGCGGACGACGAGGCGGTCTTTCGCGCGCTCGCCACGCCGGGGTTCGACCCGGAAGCGGTCGCCTTCCTCGCGCCGCCCGCAGGGCCGATCCCCGCGCCGCGCGCGGGAAGGAGCTTCTCGGTCGCGCGCGTCGTCCGGGACGCGCCGGAAGCCCTGACGGTGGACACGGAGGCCTCGGAAGCGGGCATCCTCGTGCTCACGCGATCGCACGATCGCGGGTGGACGGCGC
>DATGDV010000181.1:0-9738 GCA_035310685.1 Thermoanaerobaculia bacterium | reverse complement strand
CCGCTGCGGACGGATTGCGGGGCGGCGCTCGTGGCTTCGGCCGGGTTTTTCGCGGCGAATCTGTCGTGGTGGGCGTGGGAGGGGGGGTTCGGATGGGGCCCGCGCCTCCTCGCTCCCGCCGTGGCGCTGTCGATCCCGTGGCTCGCGGGGCGCGGGCCCGTATGGCGCCGTGCGGCCTTCACGCTGGCGCTCCTCGGATTCGTGCTCAACCTGCCGGCTTATCTGCTCCACGAGGGCCGGATCTACGCGTTTGCCGCAGCCGGGGCCTCTCCGGGCGCTCCGCTCGGTCCGGTGATGCCACGCCACCGGGACCCCGCGCATCCGGGAGAGGTCCATCCGCTTCAGCGCGTCCATTACGTTCCGGGGGCGGCGTCCTGGATCGAGGGGCCCAGGATTCTGCTCGCGCTCGCGGCCCTTGGAAACGGAAAGCAGACGGGAGACGTTGCGGGCGACGCGAGGCTGGATCCCCTCGTCCTGCGCGTCCTCCTCGGCAAGCCCGGCCTGCCCGTTGTTTCCGGCGTCGGGCGCGTCATCCTCGATGACGCGGAGATCGCCGGCGACGTAGAGCCGCAACGTGCGCTGCGGTTCGCGAGGGCGGCGATCGATTTCGGAGGCCCGCCGGTGGACGCCCGGGCTTTCGAATCGATGCTGCTGCTTCGAGACGGCCGGCCCGCCGAGGCTGCGCGCATCTGCCGCGAGGCGCTCGCGTTGGATCCCGGACGCGCCGACGTGCGCTCGAACCTCGCGCTCGCGGAGAAGTTGCTGGAGACGGCGGCGGACCCGGCTCCGCCTCCGCCGGGCTGAGCGCCTCTCGGCGAACCGGGCCCGCCGTCTCGAGTCGTCCCGTACAATCGCGACACGTTCTCATGATGAAGACCGATACCTGGCCGACGGAACGGCCCGACGACACGGGCGCGCGCGGAAGGGTGCACCCTCTGGTGCCGCTCAACCACCGGATCCGCGTCATCGCGATGCCGCTGATCGCGTTCATGGCGTGGGCGCAGGTCGGAGCCCAGCGCCCGGGGCCGGTCTTCCTGGGCGCGCTCGTCGCGACCGCGCTCGTCTGGCCACAGCTCGCCTATCTCGTGTCGTCGAGGTCGGCGGACGGGAAGCGCGCCGAGCTCCGGAACCTCCTCATCGACTCCTTCCTCGCGGGAGCGTGGGTCGCGGAGACGCATTTCGGCCTGTTTCCGGCCGCCGTTATCGTCAGCGCCATGATGACCGCCTGTCTCAGCGTCGGCGGCCCGCCCCTCTTCTGGAGGGCTCTCGCCGCGGTGGCCTCCGGGGCGGTCGTGGTCGGCCTCTCGACGGGGTTCGAGGTGTCCCTCGGGTCCTCGGTCGTCGCGAGCAGCATCTGCCTCGCGTGTCTCTTTCTCTTCACGTCCGTCTTCGGCCTCTATTCCTTCGTCCAGACGCGACGCGTGATCCGCGCGCGGAAGGAGGTGGCCGACCAGCACGACCAGATCCGCGATCAGTACCGCATCATCGAGCGGGCGCTCCAGGCGGCGCTCGACGCGAACGAGGAAGCGAAGGCGGCCGACGCGAGCAAGAGTGCCTTCGTCGCGAACATGAGCCACGAGCTGCGCACGCCGCTCAACGCGATCCTCGGCTACAGCGAGATCCTCGCGGAGGACGCCCGTGCCGCCGGGCAGCCCGGCCTCGTCGCGGATCTCGGGAAGATCGAGACAGCCGGGCGGCACCTTCTCGAGCTCATCAACGAGATCCTCGACCTGTCGAAGCTCGAGGCGGGCAAGACGCGGCTCTATCTGGAGACCTTCGACATCGCGCAGGCCGTGTCCGACGCCGTCACGACGGCGCGCCCCGTCGTCGAGCGGAACCGCAACCGTCTCGAGATCGTCTGCCCGTCCGGCATCGGCGACATGCGCGAGGACGTCACCAAGGTCCGCCAGGTACTCCTGAACCTCCTCTCGAACGCGGGGAAGTTCACGAAAGAGGGCGTCGTGACGCTCGAGGCGGGGCGAGCGACGGCCGACGACGGCGACTGGGTCGTCTTCCGGGTTCGCGACACGGGGATCGGCATACCGGCCGAGACCCAGGCGCGCCTCTTCGAGCCGTTCGTGCAGGCGGACGCCGGAACCCAGAAGAAGTTCGGCGGCACGGGCCTCGGCCTCGCGATCACGCGAAAACTCTGCCAGCTCATGGGCGGCGACGTGACGCTCGAGAGCGAGCCGGGCCGCGGGTCGACGTTCACCGTCCGTCTGCCGGTGCTCGAAACCGAGGACGTCGACGCCTCGCGCGTGAGGCCGGCGATGCGGCGCGGCGGGAGCGGGGTCATGCGCGCCGTGACGGAGCCGTCGCAGCGACCCCTGGCGCTGGTCGTCGACGACGATCCCGTGGAACGCGAGCTCATGGGAAGGATCTGCGAACGCGAGGGCTTCGCCGTTGCCGCGTGCGGCGGGGGCGAGGAGGCCTTGCGGATCGCGAAGGAGCGCGGGCCCCATGTGATCATCCTCGACATCGTCATGAAGGGCATCGACGGCTGGCAGGTGCTGGAGGCGCTGAAGGCCGACCCGGCTCTCGAGCGTATTCCGGTGGTCATCGTCTCCGTTCTCGACGAGCGGGACCGCGGGCTCTCGCTCGGTGCACGGGCGTACTTCGTGAAGCCCGTGAGCCACGAGCGGCTCGCGACGTTCTTCTCTCGTCTGCGCAGCGGACGCCGAACGTGACGGGACGGGCGCCTCTTCGCCTCGAGATGTCGGGCGTGACGACGCCCGGGACGCTCGAGGCAATCCAGGCCTTCGTGGTGGACGGCTGCCGGAGGGCCGGCGCCGACGACGCGACCGGCTTCGACCTGCGCCTCGCCGTGGACGAAGCCTGCACGAACGTCGCGATGCACGGATACGCGGGGGCGGGGCCCGGGCCGATCGGCGTGGTCCTGGAGTCGGACGGCACGTGGATTCGCGTCACGATCACCGATCGCGGCGTGCCGTTTCGGCCCGAACGCGTCGAACCGCCCGACCTCGCTGCCGACGCGGAGCGCCGCCCGCTGGGCGGACTGGGGTGGCATTTGATCCGACAAACGACGGATGAGATCGAGTATCATTCGGACAGCGATTCGGGAAACCGTCTCGTTCTCGGACGTCGGATCAAGGCCTGAAGGAGGAGCACATGGAGATCACTGCGGAGACTTCGCCGAACGTGACGGTCGTGTCCATCAGCGGCACGGTGGACAGCGGAACGGCAGGGGCGCTCGCGACGTCCCTGCGCGAGCACGCGGGAAACGGAGGCTCCCACCTCGTCGCGGATCTCGCGGGCGTCGATTACATGAGCAGCGCGGGGCTGCGAGCCCTCCTCGAGACGGTGAAGGAGGCCCGCCAGAGGGGCGGCGATCTCCGGCTCGCCGGCGTGCAGCCGAACGTCCTCCGCGTCCTCGACCTTTCGGGCTTCACGAAGATCCTCAAAGTCTTCCCGGACGTCGCCGCGGCCGCGGCCAGCTTCCCGGCCTGACCGCAGGGAGGCGAAGGTGTCCGCAGTCGCCGCGCGTCCCGTCGGCAAAGGCATCGCGCTCGTCATCGGTTCCGGCAGCGTCAAGTGCGCCGCGGCGCTCGGCCTTCTGAAGGTCCTCAAGCGCGAGGCGATCCCGATCGGCCTCGTCGTGGGCTGCAGCGGCGGGAGCCTCTACGCGGCCCTGATCGCCCTCGGGATCGACGTCGCCGAGGCGGAGGAGATGACGATGCGTCTCTGGACGCGCGCGCTCACGAAGCGACGCGCCTGGAAGGCTCCGCTCCGCGTCCTTTTTCCGGGCCTCTTCGGGTTCTCCGAGAGGTTCGGGCTCGTGGACGACCGCCTCGTCCTCGCGCGGCTCCGGGACGCCTTCGGCGGAAAGACGTTCGCGGACGCGAAGATCCCGCTCTTCCTGACGGCCACCGACTTCTGGAACGGCGAACAGGTCGTGATGTCGGAGGGCGCGCTCGTCGACGCGATCCGCGCGAGCATCGCGATCCCGTACGTCTTCGAGCCGTGGCCCGTCGGCGACCGCCTCCTCATGGACGGCTTCCTGTCGGATCCAATGCCCGTCGGGGTCGCGATCCGAGAAGGCGCGGACGTGATCGTCACGATGGGATTCGAGAGCCCGTACCAGACGCGCGTGAACAGCGTCCTGCGTTTCGCCTTCCAGCTCTCGAGCATCAATTCGAACAACCTCCTCCGCGCGAACTACTCCTTCCACAACCTCGCGCACCACAGCGAGATCCTGCCCATCGTGCCGAGGTTCAAGGACGCGATCCACCTTTTCGACACCGACAAGATTCCCGCCGTGATCGCGGAGGGCGAACGGGCGGCCGAGGAGCTCGTGCCGCAGCTTCGGCGGCTGCTCGGGGCCGCGGCCTGAGAACGGCGTGACCGCTCCGGGCGCGCCCGCGCGCCTCCTCGTCGTGGACGACGTGGAGGTGAACCGGGATCTCCTCATGCGGCGCCTCACGCAGCAGGGCCACGAGGTCGAAATGGCCGCTAACGGGCGCGAGGCGCTCGACGTCCTGCGCTCCGGGAAAGCGTTCGATCTCGTCCTTCTCGACGTCATGATGCCGGAGCTGGACGGCTATCAGGTCCTCGAAGCGCTCCGAGCGGACGCGGCCCTCCGTTCGCTCCCGGTGATCATGGTGTCCGCGGTGAACGAGGTCGAAAGCGTCGTGCGGTGCCTCGAGGCGGGCGCCGAGGACTACCTGTCGAAGCCGTTCAACCCGGCTCTCCTCCGGGCGCGGGTCGGGTCGACTCTCGAGAAAAAGCGCCTACGGGACGTGGAGCGTCTGCACGCGAAGAACCTCGAGCGGGAGCTGGAGATCGGGCGCAACATCCAGAAGTCGTTCCTGCCGCGGTCGCTTCCCGTCGTCCGGGGGTGGGAGATCGCGGCCATGCTCAGGCCCGCGCGCCAGGTCGGCGGGGATTTTTACGATGCCTTCCCCCTCTCCGGCGGCGGCATCGGACTGGCCGTGGGCGACGTCTGCGACAAGGGGGTCGGCGCCGCTCTCTTCGTCGCCCTCGTGCGCACGCTCCTTCGCGCGACCGCCGAGCGCCTCGCGGTCGCCCGCCCGGATGACTGGGATCGCGTCGTGCTCGAGCCCGTGGCGCTCACGAGCGAGTACGTCGTGCGGACGCACGGCGAGACGAACATGTTCGCGACGCTGTTCTTCGCCGCCCTGGATCCGGCGTCGGGCGCCCTCGTCTGGCTCAACGCCGGGCACGAGCCGCCCTACCTTCGGAGAGCGTCGGGGGCGGTCGAGCGGCTCGAGCCGACGGCGGGCGCGGTGGGGCTGATGCCGGACGCGGTGTTCGAGATCGCGCGGACGACACTCTCTCCGGGGGATATTCTTCTCGCCTTCACGGACGGCGTGACGGAGGCGCGCGACCCCGAGGGTCTCCTGTTCGGTTCGGGACGCCTCGATGCGCTCGTCGGAGACGGCGCGGCCGCGCCGGACCTCGTCTCGCGGATCGCGGCGGCGGTCGACTCGCACGCCCGCGGAGCGGAGCCTGCGGACGACATTGCGCTCCTGGCGGTGCGCCGGACCTTCCCGTAGGACCGCGATACCGTCTCATGAAACTCGACCCGGGCGCGCGACTCGGCCCCTATGAGGTTCTCGCTCCGCTCGGGGCGGGAGGAATGGGAGAGGTTTACCGGGCGAGGGACCCTCGCCTGAACCGCGTCGTTGCGATCAAGGTGTTGCCGGGGGATTTCCTAGAAGGTGAAGAGAGGAGGGAGCGCTTCGAACGCGAGGCGAGCCTTCTCGCGCCCGACGGCCGCACGGTCGTGTACGGCGCCTCGTGGGGAGGGGCGCCTTCCGAAGTCTTCACCGTCCGCACGGAAAGCCCCGAGTCGCGCGCGCTCGGCCTTCCGAACGCGACGGTCGCGTCGGTGTCGTCGACGGGAGAGCTCGCGCTCTTCTCGCGCGAGCGAATGACGACTCCGGGAGCGTGGGCGATGCTCTCACGCGTTCCGCTCTCGGGGGGCGCGCCGCGGCCGCTCCTCGACGAGGTCGCCGCAGCCGACTGGACGCCCGACGGGAAGGAGCTGGCCGTCGTGCGCCTGCGTGAAGGCGGCGGACGCCGCGTGGAGCTCCCCGCCGGGAAGCTCCTCTACGAGACGAAGAACCGGATCGGCGCGATGCGCGTCTCGCCCGACGGGAGGCACGTCGCGCTCGGCGAGGAGGACGGCGAGAAGTCGTCGCTCCTCGTCGTGGACCTCTCGGGGAAGGCCCGAACTCTCGTCGGGTCGGCTCCGATCCTCGGGTCCTTCGCGTGGCTCCCGTCTGGCCGCGAGATCCTCTACCACGGCGGCGATTCGCGCGAGGACGCCGTGCTGCGCGCGGTGAATCTCTCGGGACGCGTGCGCACGCTCTACCGGTCGACGGGCTTCCTCTTCGTGCACGACGTCTTCGCGGACGGCCGGGTCCTCCTCGAGCACGCGGCGAGCCTGCGCGGCCTCATGTTCACGCGCGCCTCGGACAAGCAGGAGAGGGACCTCTCATGGTTCGACTCCTCACGCATCCAGAGCATTTCCTCGGAGGGCACGGCGATCCTCTTCGACGAGAGCGGCGATGCGACGGGAGGGTTGCCGCGCGCTTTTTTCCGCAAGACGGACGGCTCACCGGCCGTGCGGATCGGCGACGGCGCCGGGCTCGCGCTGTCCCCCGACGCGATGCGCGCGCTCGTTCGCGACGGGGACGGAGTCGCGGTCGTGCCCGTGGGGACGGGAGCCCCGCAGCGCCTCGCGCTCGGGTCCGTCGCGGACGTGCGGGCGGCGGCCTTCTTCCCCGACGGCAGGAAGATCCTTCTCTACGGCGTCGAGAAGGGAAAGGGGACGCGGTTTTGGACCGTCGAGCCGCCTGGCGAGCCCGTTCCGGTCTCGCCCGAGAACACGCAGGGCAACGCCGGGCTCCTTTCGCCCGACGGCCGCCGCGTCATCGTGTGGTCGGCGGACACTTCGATCCTCTCGATTCTTCCGCTCGGTGGGGGAGCGGCCGTGCCGCTCCGGGGTACGGAGCACGATGATCCAATCGCCTGGACGGCGGATGGGAAAGGTCTCTACGTCCGCCCAGGCGGCGGCGGGTCCGGCCGTGTCGAGATCCTCGACGTCACGACTCTCGCTCGCACGCCCTGGAAGACTCTGTCGCCGCCGGACCCCTCCTCCGTCTCCGAGATCACCTCGGGCGCGTTCGCGCGCGACGGCTCCGCATACGCGTACACGTACTGGCGGGTGCTTACGTCGGACCTCTACGTCGTCGACGGACTGAAGTGATCGTCAGCCCGGCGGACCGGGGCCGGGCTTCGGCGGCGGGGTCTCGAGCTTCGGGGCGTCCGTCACGGTGACCTCGTCCGCCTTCGTCTCGCCGCGTTTCGGCGAATACATCGCGCGCTGCAGATACTGGGGAAGCCTCGCGACCGCGTGCGGCTGTTCGCCGCACAGCTCCGTGGGCTGCGTGCCATTCACGAACGCCATGAGCACGACCTTCGCGCAGGAAGGCGTCGCGCGGTAGCCCGTGGATTCGTCCACGGCCACGAGCACCACGCCCTGGGGCGTCTCGAAGTCCTCGGACGGCGTCACGAGGCCGGCGTCCCTCATCTTCTCGACGATCCGGATGAAGATCGGGAGGGCGACGTCGGCGCCCGCGGACTTCGGCCCGAGGGTCTTCTTCGTGTCGTGGCCGACCCACACGGCGATCGTGTGGCGGGGCGTCATGCCGATGAACCACGCGTCCGTGAAGTCGTTCGTGGTGCCCGTCTTGCCCGCCAGGGGAAGCTTGAGCCGCGCCGCGGAGGCCGCGGTGCCGCGCGCCACGACTCCCCTCATCATGTTCAGGAGGACGTAGGCCGCGGCGGGCGACGTCGCGTCCCGAGGCTCGGGCGTGCTCTGCTCGAGCACGATCCCGTCCGCGTTCCGGATCCGCTCGACGAAATACGGCTTGTACGAAACGCCTCCGCTCGCGATCGCGGAATAGGCCGAGGCCATCTCCAGCGGCGTCACCTCGAAAGAGCCGAGGGCGAGCGAGGGATAGGCGAGGAGGTTCTGCCGAACCCCGAGCCGGCGCGCTGCCTCGATGACCTTCTTCGTGCCGACGAGCAGGTCCACGCGCACGGTCGCGACGTTCAGCGAGTGCTCGAGCGCGTATTGGTACGTCACGATGCCGTTGTAGCGGCGTTCGTAGTTCTGCGGCTGCCACGGCGGCTCCCTCGGGTCGATGACGATCGAGAGCGGCGCGTCGAGGACCGTATCGGCAGGGGTGAAGCCCTGCTCGATAGCCGTCAGATACACGGCCGGCTTGAATGCGGAGCCGACCTGCCGGAGCGCCTGCACGGCCCGGTCGAATTTCGACCGGTTGAAGTCGTATCCCCCGGTGAGCGCGCGCACGGCGCCCGTGCCGTTCTCGAGGATGACGACCGCTCCTTCGACGTGCGGGTCCTGTGCGACGAGCGCCTCTTCCTTGCCGGCGTCGTTCACGAAGGTCTCGATCTGGATCAGGTCTCCCCGCCGGACGGCCTTCGCCGGGCTCTCGGCGCGCGTCCATCGGAAGGCGGCCGCGGGGACGGTGAACCGCTTCGTGTCCACGCGCACCTCGGCGCCCGCCTTCGAGGTCGAGACGACGACGGCCGTGAGCGTGTCGGACGGAGGAACGCCCTCGGCCCAGGATGGATCGCGATATTTCTCGGGGTCGATCCCTTCGGCGACGAGGTTGCGCGGCTTGCGGAAACCCGAGCGGCGATCGATACGCCGCAACCCCCGGCGAAGGGCGTCCTCGGCCCACGTTTCGAGCCGTGGGTCCAGCGTCGTGTCGACGCGCAGTCCCTCGCGGTAGAGGTCTGATTCGCCGTACTCCTTCTCCAGATACTGGCGGACCTCCTCGCAGAAATAGAGGCCGAGCGTCGTCTCGCGCGACGACCGGATGACGTCCACGGGAGTCGCCTGCGCGGCCGCGCGCTGCGCGTCCGAGAGGAAGCCTTCCTCGACCATCCGGCGGAGGACGAGGTCGCGCCGGTTTTTCGCCGCCGTCGGGTTGTTGAACGGCGAGTAATACGCAGGGCGCTGGATGAGGCCGGCGAGGAGAGCCGCCTCGGGCAGCGTGAGCGTCTTGGCGCCGTGCCCGAAGTACCAGCGTGAGGCCGCCTCGACTCCGTAGGTTCCGTGCCCGAACGGGATCTGATTCAGGTACATCGTCAGGATCTGGTCCTTCGAGAACCGCTTCTCGATCTCGACCGTGAGGAAGACCTCGTTGATCTTCCGCGCCCACGTCTTCTCGGGCGTGAGGAAGACGGCGCGCGCGAGCTGCTGCGTCAGGGTGGACGCGCCCTGCGACATCCGGCGCGTGGCGAGGTCCCGCATCGCCGCGCCGCCGATCCGGATGAGGTCGATGCCGCTGTGGTCGAAAAAGCGGGCGTCCTCGGCGGCGAGGAGCGCCTTGACCATCACGTCGGGGATCTCCGTCCGCTCGACCAGCATCCGGCGTTCGATCGCGAAGCGCGCGACGACGGATCCGTCCGCGCCGCGGAGCTCGGTGATGATGTCGGGACGGTACGTCGCGAGCTCGGACACCTTCGGGACGCGGATCACGCGCGACAGGGCGTATCCGGCGCCCGCGCCGAGGCCGGCCGTCAGGAGGACCGGCAGGAAAAGCACGGCCAATGCCGCCGCGCGGCGCGCGCTCACGTCTCATTCTCGCACGTGGTAATTTCGCGGCGATGGCCGAGACGCCTCCGCCGGTTTCTCCCGTCCCCGCGGGGACGCCGCAG
>DATGDV010000180.1:0-2038 GCA_035310685.1 Thermoanaerobaculia bacterium | reverse complement strand
TCAAGAAGGGCTCGGCGATCTGCGGTCTCGTGAAGATCGACCCGCTCCGGGCCGAGCTGGCCATCCCCGAGGCCGCCGTCTCCGACGTCCAGGTCGGCCAGAAGGCCACGCTCGCCGTCCAGTCCTTTCCCGACCGCACGTTCGACGCGACCGTCCGCTACATCGGCCCGTCTCTTCGCTCGGAAGCGCGCACGCTCGTCGTCGAGGCCATGGTCCCGAACACCCGGCACGTCCTGAAGCCCGGCCTCTTCGTGACGGCGCGCGTCTCGCTCCCCAAGAGCGAGAAGACCCTGCTCGTGCCGGCGAACGCCGTCGTCACGGATTCGGGCGTCTCGCACCTCTTCGTCCTCGGCCCGTCACGCATCATCGAGCGCATCGTTTCGATCGGGGATCGTTACGGCGACGCCCTCGAGGTGCGGTCCGGCGTCGCGGAGGGCGAACGGGTCGTCGTCGGCCCCGACCGCCGCCTCGTGGACGGCCTCGAGCTCCAGCGCAACTGACCGGCAAAAGGAGACCAACCCGTGCAGGCACTCGCCCGTCTCTGCGTCCGCCGACCCGTCTTCGCGTCGGTCCTCATCATCGCGCTCGTCGTCATCGGAGGGGTCGGGTACACGCGCCTCGGCGTGGACCGGTACCCGAAAGTCGACTTCCCCACCGTCGCCGTCATCACCCGGCTGCCCGGGGCCGCCCCGGAAGAGGTCGAGACCGAGGTGACGGACAAGATCGAGGAGTCGATCAACACGATCGCGGGCATCGACGACCTCCAGTCGGTCTCCGCCGAGGGCATCTCGCAGGTCTTCGTCACGTTCATCCTCGAGAAGAACGTGGACGTCGCCGCCCAGGAGGTCCGCGACAAGGTGAACCGCGTCCTCGCGGAGCTGCCGCGCGAGATCGACCAGCCGATCGTGGAGAAGCTCGATCCCGACGCGACGCCGGTTCTCTCCGTTTCGCTCTCGGGAAGCCGCACGCTCCGCGAGACGACCGAGTTCGCGGACAAGGTCCTGCGCCGGCAGCTCGAGTCCGTCAACGGCGTCGGCCAGGTCACGATCCTCGGCGGGCGCTCGCGCCGCATCAACGTGCGGCTCGACACGGAGCGCCTCAAGGCCTACGGCCTCACGGCGGTGGACGTGCGGCGGGCCCTGCAGACGCAGAACGTGAAGCTCCCCGGCGGCACGCTGAAGAGCGGCGCGAGCGAAGCGACCGTTCGCGTCTACGGGCGGGTCGCGAACGCGAAGGAGTTCGAGGCGATCTTCATCACGCAGCGCAACGGGCTGCCCGTGCGCATCGGCGACGTCGCGACCGTGGAAGACAGCGAAGAGGACGCCGAGCGCGCCGCGAGCAAGGACGGCGTCCCGACGGTCGTCCTGTCGATCCGCAAGCAGTCCGGCACCAACACGGTCCAGGTCATCGACGCGATCAAGGCGCGCCTCGCCGAGATCGCGCCGCAGCTCCCCTCCGGCTACACGACGGAGATCGTCCGCGACCAGTCGCAGTTCATCAAGGCCGCCGTCGACACCGTCGAGGAGCACCTCGTCACGGGCGGCTTTCTGGCCGCGCTCGTCGTGCTCCTCTTCCTCGGAAACCTCCGGTCGACTCTCATCGCGGCGATCGCGATTCCCACGTCGATCATCTCGACGTACGGCCTCATGTACGCGATGGGCTTCACGCTCAACGTCCTCACGCTCCTCGCGCTCACGCTCGCGGTCGGCATCGTCATCGACGACGCCATCGTCGTCCTCGAGAACATCTTCCGGTTCATCGAGGAGAAGAAAGTCATGCCGTTCCAGGCCGCGATCGACGCGACCAAGGAGATCGGCCTCGCCGTCCTCGCGACGACGCTCTCGCTCGTGGCCGTGTTCCTTCCCGTCGCGTTCATGGGCGGCATCGTCGGACGATTCATGAACTCGTTCGGGCTCACGATGGCCTTCGCGATCCTCGTCTCGCTGCTCGTGTCGTTCTCGCTGACGCCGATGCTTTCAGCGAGACTGTTGAAGAGGGAAAAGAAGAAGAAAGAGGAAGAGATCTTGCTCGGAGAGAG
>DATGDV010000179.1:0-6670 GCA_035310685.1 Thermoanaerobaculia bacterium | reverse complement strand
CCTCGACTGCCTCGCGAAGGAGCCGAACGAGCGGCCCGAGAGCGCGCGGGCGCTGGAGGCGCGACTCGGGGAGATCGTCCTGGACGAGCCATGGACGCACGAGCTGGCCGATCGGTGGTGGAGCCGGAACGGGGCCGCTGCGATTCCGGCCAAGCCTCCCGCACCGGACTCCGAGAGCGACGCGGACAGAACGAACCTCACGCCGCCGGCCGCCGCGGCGGGATGAGGCGCCGCAGGATCGGCTCATGTGCGGCCGGTACTGGATCACGTCTCCCGCCGACGTCCTGATCTCGCGCTTTCGCGTTCCGGGAGAGGCGATCCCTCTTCAGCCGCGCTGGAACGCGGCACCCGGGCAGGACCTGCCGGTCATCCGCGTCGGGGACGGGGGAGAGCGACTCCTCGAGCCGATGCGCTGGGGCCTCGTGCCCGGGTGGGCCGCGGATCCCGCGGACGCGGGCCGTCCGATCAACGCGCGCGCCGAGACCGCGGCGTTGAAGCCGACCTTTCGCGAATCGTTCCGGCGGCGGCGGGCCCTCGTGCCCGTGGACGGTTTCTACGAGTGGAAACGCTACGGGAACGTGGCCGTGCCGTACGGGTTCCGGATGAGGTCGAAAAAGCCGTTCGCGATCGCGGCTCTCTGGGACGAATGGCGCCCGCGCAAAGGGCCGCCGCTCCGCACCTTCACGCTCCTCACGACGGACGCGAGCCCCGAGGTCGCGCGCGTCCACGACCGCATGCCCGCCATCCTCGAGCCGGACTCCGAAGACCTGTGGCTCGACCCCCGCGTGGAGGACGCCGCGTCCCTGGCTCCCGCGCTTCGCCCGCTTCCCGAGGGAGTCCTCGAGTCGTTCGACGTGTCCCCCCGCGTCAACTCGCCCGAGGTCGACGATCCCTCCGTCTTCGACCTCGGCGCGCCGCGCGCCCCGAAGCCGCCGAAACGGGCCGAGCGCGCGAGGGAAGTGCAGCGAAGCCTCTGGGAAAATGGGGACGATGACGCCGCGTAGCGGCGCCGCCCTGGCCGGCCTCGCGCTCGTCGCGCTCTGGCAGGTGACGCTCGTTCGGGACCGGCTTTCCGTCCCGTTCCTCGACACGCGCCTCCACTACTTCTGGGACAACGCGTTCGCCTCGGTCAATGCGCGGAACGGGATCCGCGTCGGAGGCCTCCGGTGCCAGTTCGGGACGACGGAGATCGATTACGTCCGCTGGGGCGAGCCGGCCTCCCCTCCGCGTCATTACACGGACCATCCCTTCCTGATCCAGGCGGTCTTCCAGCAGGCGGCACGGCTCATCGGGACGAGCGAGACGGCCTCGCGCTCGTTCTCGCTCCTCGTCGCGTTCGGAATCGCCGCGGGGCTGTTCGCCCTCGTGATCCAGACGACCGGCGGCGTCTTTGCGGCGGTTTCGGCCGGCCTCGTCCTCGTCTCGCTGCCGCTCTTCTCGACGTTCCAGGTCAGCGCCAAGTACGAGCTCAACGGAATGCTCCTCGGCGTCTGGCAGTTCGTCGCCCTCGCGGCATTTATGCGGCGCGGGACGCGGCGCGCGCTCGCGGCGCACGGCACTGTCACCGCGCTGGCGTTTCTCGCCCACTGGACGGCCGCGCTCTCGGCGGGCATCACCGGCGTCTTCCTCGCGGTGCGCCTCTTCCGGAATCGGGACGAACCCTCGCGTCGCGCCCTGCTTTCGACCGTCGTCGGCGGGGCCGCGGGCTTCGCGCTCCTCGCCTCCCTCATGGCGTTCGTGCAGGGCGGGTTCCGCGAGGCTCTGGCTCCGCTCGTCGAGTCGTTCTCGAGGCGGTCGCAGCCGATCCCGCTTCCGGAATGGGCGGCACGCCAGAAGATCTACCTCGGCGCCAACTTCGGCTGGACGCTTCTCGCGGCGCTCCTCGGGATGGCGATCCTCCTCGCGGCGCGATGGATCTCGGGCAGCCGGGAGAGCGCCGACGATCTTCTCTGGCTCTTCATCGCCGCGTCGGCGCTCACGGCCGGAGCGTGGCTCCTCCTCTTCCGGCAGGGCAGCTTCATCCACGTCTACTGGCAGCTCTGGCTCGCGCTGCCCGCTTCCGCCCTCGTCGGGAAGTTCGCCGGCTCGCTTCGCGGCCGGCGCCGGATGCAGGTCATCGCCGGAGTCCTCGGGCTCCTTCTCTGCCTGCATCTGAGAAGACTTTCCGCCGAGAGCTACGAAGAGATTCTCCGGGTCCAGCTCGGCTCGAAAGAGGACATCGAGTTCCTGAAGTCGCTCCGGAACGACCGTTTCACGCGGATGGTCTTCGTGCCTCTGACGGAGGACCCGCTGAACGAATGGTTCCAGGGGCCCTTGTTCGAGTACTACACGGATCGCCCCGTCGCGATCCTGGATCCGGAGAAGACGCCTCCGAAGAGCGGCGAGAAGCTCCTCGTCCTCCGGGGCGAGGAGCAAGTCCTCGCCCTTCCGGAGCTCGAGCGCCGCTTCGGGCTGAAGCTCGCGAACGAGACCTGCGGCCCGCGCTTCTGCGCGTACGACGTGGGGGAGCGCTGACCGTGCGAGGCAGCCGCGCGCCGGCTAGTCGCCGTCCTGGAACCGGCGGATCCGGGGAGCCGCCAGAGGCGCCACGGGAGCCGAGCCGAGGCGTTTCAGAAGGTGCTTCACGACGGCGACGGCGTGGAGCCGGCCGTTCTCGATGAAGAGCGTTCCGATCTGGGCGCCCGCGGCCACGACGCCGGCGACGTAGAGGCCGGGGACGTTCGTCTCCATCGTGTTCGGGTCGTGGATTACCTCGCGGCCGTCCGTCACGTTCACGCCGCACGCGCGGAGGAAGGAGAAGTCGGGCCGGTAGCCCGTGAGCGCGAAGACGAAGTCGTTCGGGATCTCGAAGGTCTTTCCGGCGGTCTCGAGGACCACCTCCCGCTCCTCGATGCGGCGGACGGTCGTCCCGAAATGGGCGCGGATGGAGCCTTCCTTGACGCGGTTCTCGATGTCGGGCTTCAGCCAGTACTTCACGCTGGCCCCGAACGCGTCCCGGCGGACGGCCATCGTGACGCGCGCCCCGTTCCGGTGGAGGTCGAGAGCGGCCTCCACGGCGGAGTTCTTGCCGCCCACGACGAGGACGTCCGTGCGCGCGTGCGCGAACGGCTCGGTGTAGTAGTGCGAGACTTTCGGAAGCTCCTCGCCGGGAACCCCGAGGAGGTTCGGGTTCGCGTAGAAGCCGGTCGCGAGGACGACGGCGCGCGCTGCGTGGACGCCTTTCGTCGTCGTGACGCGGAAGAGATCTCCGTCGCGCTCGGCCGAGAGGACGCGCTCGAAGAGGCGGATCACGAGCCCCTCGCGTTCGGCGACCTTCCGGTAATAGACGAGCCCCTCGCGACGCGTGGGCTTTCCCGAGGCCGTGACGAACGGATGTCCGCCGATCTCGAGCAGCTCGGGAGTCGAGAAGAAGATCGTGTACGTGGGAAAGCGCACGAGCGTGTCGAGAAGCGCGCCTTTCTCGACCACGACGTGCGAGAGTCCCTGGCGCGCGGCTTCGAGCGCGCACGCGAGGCCGACGGGGCCGGCTCCGACGACGAGGAGGTCGAAGGGGGAGTCCGCGGCTTCCATGACGACAGCATAACGGGACGCGGGCGTAGACTTCGGCGCCATGAAGGTCCTGCGCCGTCTCTCCGCCCTCGCCGCTCTTCTTCCGCTTCTCGGCTGCGCGTCGACGCCCGCCGCGTCGGGTTCGGCTGCGTCCGGCGCCGCGCCGAAGAAGGCGATCGTCCTCGTGGAGGCGAAGGGGCCCGCCCCCGAGCTGGAGCGTTTCGTTCCCCGCTTTTTGTCCGCCGCGAGCGACCGCGGCCTCGGGGCGATCGTGGACGCGCGGCTCTCGGGCGCGCGTCTCGCGGACGTCGCCGTGCCGGGCGAGGTGAGCGCGGAGTTCCGCAAGGCGTGGCCCGGCGACGTGTACCTCGGCGTCCTTCTCTCCGCGTGCCAGGTCCAGCGTCGCGAGGGCCGCGTCTACGACCGCCAGGCCAACGTCGGGACCGGCGCGCCCGTCCGCGTCGAGAACGTCGTCGTCTCGTACGAGGCCGACTGCCCCGTGACCGTGTCCGTCGTGACGGCGCCCGGCGTCCCCGGAAAGGCGATCGACGTCACGGGCCGCAACGGCACCTCCGAGGTGAGCATCCGCGATACGGAGGCGGAGGCCCAGGCGGCCGAGGACGCCGCCGAGCGCGCGGTGAAGAAGCTCGTCTCGACCCTGCGCTGACCGGTCTCCCGGCGCGGCACATGAGCCAGCGGCGCTCCCGCGGCGTCTTCCTCCTCGAAGCGCTCGTCTCCCTGGCGATCCTCGGGATCGTTCTGACGCTCGGCGCGAGCTTCCTGGCGCGCCGCCGCGCGCTCGAGCGGGAGCGCCTCGACCGGGAGCGGGCGGTGCGCGCGGTCGCGAGCGAATGGATCTACCTGCGCGGGCCGTTCCGCAACGAGGTGGTTCCGAAGGAGCGCCGGCCGTTCGTGGGCCCGGGCGAATTCGTGGACGCGCTCGACGCGCGAAACCCGTTCCTGAGGGTGACGTCGACCGAAATCGACGGGCTTTGCCTCGTCCACCTCGAGATCGGCTACGGCGAGAAGATGGGCAAGCAGATCGTGCAGGAGGGCTACGTCTTCCGCGGCGTGGTGGGGCCGTGACGCGGAAAGGCCCGGCTCCTGGCTTCTCTCTCGTGGAGATCTGCGTCGTCGTCCTCGTCGGCGTGGTCCTCCTGTTCTCGCTCCTTCCCGTGTCCCTTGGCCTTCTGAGGCAGCAGGCGGGCCTCGACGCGAAGCGGCTGTCCGCCGAGATGTTCCCGCTGCTCTGGGAGCGCCTCTCGTCCGATTTCGCGCGTGCGTCTGCGGTCGCCGTCTCGCCCCCGTTCCCTTCGCCCGCCTTCCGGCTAGAGCTCGCGCCGCTTCGCGAGGAGGATCCCGAGGTTTCTTGGTTCGTGCACGGGCACCGGGTCGAGAGGACGAGCACGAGAAAGAGGCCGGACGGCGAGAGGGTGAAGGCGACCTCGGCGTGGACGCTGCCCGGCACGTTCTCTCTCGACCCGGACGAGCTCGCGAACGGGCGCCTCCTCCTGCGCTGGACGGAGGGGAAAGAGGTCGAGCTGATCGCGCTCGCGTGCGGCCGCCCGACGGAAAGGGTGCGATGAGATCCGGCGCGCGTTCCCGCCCCGAGCTGGGAAGCACGCTCCTTCTCGTCATGGGGATTCTCGTGATCCTGGCCCTCGTGATCGGCGTCCTCGCCTCGATTCTCCTGGCCGACCTCCGCGCGACGCGGCGCCGCGCGAACGATCGCTATGCCGTCGAGCTCGCGCGCTCGGGCGTGGACTTCTCTCGCGCGTGGCTCATGGAGAAAGGGCAGCTCCCGCCGGGACGCCTGAAGCTCGCGGGGGGCGAGATCGAGGTGCGCGCCGAGGAGCTGCCTTCGGGCGGCCGGCGGATTCTGTCGGTCGGACGCGTCCTCGAGCGCTCGGCCGTGCTCGCGGCGCGGGTCGAGGTCGCGGTGCTGGAGGTCCCGGCTCCGCCTGCTTCTCCGCCCGCTGGCGATCTCAGCGCGACGCCGTGAGCGTCACGTTCACCGTCATCGTGCGGTCGTTTCTCACGATCTTCACGGGTACCGTGTCCCCGATGTTCTGCTTCTCGAGCGCCGTGACGAGGTCGTCGTAGCTCTCGACCTTCCTGTCGCCGATGCCCACGATGATGTCGCCGAGGATGAGCGACCCGTCACTGTCGCGCCCGGTGCCGCGGAGCCCCGCCCTCGCGGCTCCTGACCCGTCCTGCACGCCGAGGACGAGGACGCCCGAGACGCCGAGCTGCTGCGCGATGTTCTCGGTCGCGGGAATGACGCCGAGGCGCGGACGCACGATCTTGCCGTGCGCGATGAGCTCGGGCACGACCTCGTTCACGGTGTCGACGGGCACCGCGAAGCCGATCCCCGCGCTCCCGCCGGACGGGCTCGCGATCTGCGTGTTCACGCCGATGAGCCGCCCGGCGCTGTCGAGGAGCGGCCCCCCGGAATTGCCGGGATTGATCGCGGCGTCCGTCTGGATGACGTTCCGGATCTTGCGGCCGTTCAGCGAGTCGATCGTGCGGCCGATCGCGCTCACGATGCCGGTCGTGAGCGTCTCGTCGAGGCCGAACGGGTTTCCGATCGCGAACACCTTCTGGCCGACCTGCAGTCCCTTGCTGGTGCCGACGAGGATCGGCGGCAGCTTCTCGACCGGCGCCGAGATCCTGAGGACGGCGAGGTCCCGGTCCGGATCGGTGCCGACGACAGTCGCTTTCCAGTTCGACTGATCCGAGAGCGTGACGACGAACGAGTCCCCCCCGAGAAGAACGACGTGCGCATTCGTGACGACGTGTCCCTGCCGGTCCCATACGAAGCCCGAGCCCGCGCCCTGCGGCACCTCGGTCATCTCGAAGAAGTTGATCGCGCGCCTCGCGAGCGTCGTGATGTAGACGACGGACGGGCTCGCGGCCTTGAAGAGCGCGATCGTGGCCTTCTCGTCCTCGGCGAGATCGCCTCGCGCGGCGACGGGATGCGGGGCGGCAGCCGGACCGCCCGCAGCCTTCGGAGGAGCGGGACCGATGCCGTCACGCTTCGCGAGGCCTCCGCGCAGGAGATAGAACGCTCCCCAGCCCGCCAGGAGGACGACCAGGAGAGGCCCGAGGAAGCTCCGCCGCC
>DATGDV010000178.1:0-6379 GCA_035310685.1 Thermoanaerobaculia bacterium | reverse complement strand
TCCGGAAGGCGGGCCGGCCGATCTACAAAGCCGTCTTCCGAAGGCGCGCTTCCGGCTCCGCGCGCTGAAGCCCCACGGTCGGCGCCGCGACGAGCGCGGACGCCTCCTCCCGCTCTTTCGCGAGCAGGGGCTTGAGGAATCTGCGGAAGTAGTCGATTCCGGAGATGAGAGCCATCGCGGTCATCACGTAGAGCGCCGCCCGGCCCGTCTTTCGCCAGAGGCCGATGTCGTCGAGCTTCCCGCCCATGATCATGAGCGAGATTCCGACGATCTGGCTGGCCATCTTCCATTTTCCGAGCTTCGAGGCGGCGATCGTCAGGCCGTGACTCACGGCGATCGAGCGCAGGCCGGTCACCGCGAATTCGCGTCCGATGATGATGCACACGGCCCACGCGTCGGCTTCCTGCAGGTCCACGAGCGAGATCAGGGCCGCCGAGACGAGGAGCTTGTCCGCGATGGGGTCCAGCAGCGTCCCCATCGTCGTCACTTTCTTGAAGCGCCTGGCCCAGTAGCCGTCCAGCCAGTCGGTGATCGCGGCCAGGAGGAAGACGGCGAGCGCGAGGTACTCGCGCGCCGGGAGCTTCGTCAGGAGGATGACGACGAGGAGCGGAACGAGAAAGATTCGAAACAGCGTGAGCGCGTTGGGAACGTTGACGAACACCGGGCTCTGATTCTAGTCCCCCCGCGGCGGCCCCGCGCGTGCTGGACAGGCCCCGGTCGCTCCCCGACAATCGGCTGTCTCATGGAAGGCGCGCCCATCGTCTTCGGCACCGACGGCTGGCGGGGCCTGATCGCCCGCGATCTCACGTTCGACGCCGTTCGCCGCGTCGTGACCGCGGCCGCCGCCTGGACGATCGACCCGGCGAACGTCGAGCCGGGAGATCCGTGGACGCTCCCGATCGTCTTCGACAACCGTTTCCTCTCGCCGGAGCTCGCCGCCGAGAGCGCGACGCTCCTCGCGTCGCACGGCTTCCGCGTGCTCCTGGCGGACCGGCCCGTTCCCACGCCCTGCGCCTCGTGGCACGTCGCCTCCCGCGGCCTGAGGGCCGGCCTCGCGATCACGGCGTCGCACAATCCAGCCCTCTGGAACGGCGTGAAGGTGAAATCGTCGTTCGGCGGCAGCGCGACCCCCGATACGTACGAGGCGATCGCCCGCGCCGTGGACACGCCGCTCCCCGGGAAGGCGGGAGGATCCGTCGAGACGCTCGATCTCGCGACGCCGTATCGCCACGCGCTCGCCGAGCTCGTGGACCTCGACGCAATCCGCGGAGCCGGCCTGAGGGTTCTGTTCGACGCGATTCACGGGGCGGCCGGAACGCTGCTCGAGTCGATCGTCGGCACCGGCCACCCGACCACCGTGGTCTCCCTCCGCACGAACCGCGACCCCCTCTTCGGCGGCGTCAACCCCGAGCCGATTCCCGAGAATCTCGCCGCGGCGCAGCAGGCCCTCGCCACGGGGCGCTTCGACTTCGCTCTCGCGAGCGACGGAGACGGCGACCGGCTCGGCGTCCTGGACGCGAGCGGCCGGTTCGTCACGCCGCACCGCGTTCTCGCCCTCCTCGCCGAAAGCCTCACG
Organism: Thermoanaerobaculia bacterium; assembly: GCA_035310685.1. Lineage (GTDB taxonomy): Bacteria > Acidobacteriota > Thermoanaerobaculia > UBA5066 > UBA5066 > Fen-183. The sequence goes on along the minus strand of DATGDV010000178.1, from coordinate 4,803 downwards.
GTTCGCGGCCGCATCCGAGGCGGCATCGCGAAGACTTTCTCGACGTCGCTGCTCCTGGACCGCGTGGCCTCTCACCTCGGCGTGCCGCTCCACGTCACGCCGGTCGGCTTCAAGCACATCGCCGCGAAAATGCTCTCGGGCGACGTCGCGATCGGCGGCGAGGAGTCGGGCGGCCTTGGCGTCGCGTTTCATCTGCCCGAACGGGACGGAGTCCTCTCGGCTCTTCTCGTCCTGGAGGCGATCGCGCACTCGGGCGGGACGCTCGAGAAGATCGCGGCGCGGCAGGACGCGACCTACGGCGCGCTCGCCTACGGCCGACGGGACCTCCATCTCCCGGCGCCGGTGCTGCGCGCCTTCGTGGAGAAGCTGAGATCCGATCCGCCCCCTTCACGATGCGGCGAGCGCGTGACGGGAGTCGACGACATGGACGGCGTCAAGCTGCTGTTCGGGCGCCGCGGGTGGCTCCTGCACCGGCTCTCGGGAACCGAGCCGATCATCCGGATCTACGCCGAGCACGAGGATCCGGCGTTGATCGAAAAGCTCCTCGACGAGACGGAGGCCTCGCTCGCGAAGGTCGCCGGTTGAGACCCGCTCGCCTCTCGTTCAGCGCGCGTCGGCGAGGACGAACCCGGCCCCGCTGAAACGCATCGAGGCGCCCGCGCCGAGGCCCGAGAGCGGATCGGACTCCGCGAGGAGCTCGGGCAGCACGTCGCCCCCGTAACCGACCACCGCACGCGCGGCGATGGCGAGAGGCTGACCCTGCGCGATCTCGAATCGGGCCGGCTCGGACGAGACGGCGAGCGCCACGGCCCCGGTGCCCGACAGCTTCAGGAACGGAGGCGCCGTTCGGTCTCCGGCATCCGGAGTCACGTCGGCGCGACACGCGAGCGCGCTTTCGAACGCGAGGAGCCTCTCGGGATGAACCGAGAGCGCCTCGTTCGCGAGCGCCTTGAGCCACGGCACGCGGCCCGGATCCGCCACGAGGAGGATGCCCTCGCCCGACGCCCCGACGAGGATGCGGTCGAGACCGTCGGGCGTCGCGGCCGGAGAGCTGTCGATCACGGGCGATCCCGACCGTCCGACGACGATCCCGCGCCGCACGCGCACACCGCCGCCGCAGGAGACGGAGAGGAATCCGCCCGGCTTCGGCGAGAAGGGTCCGAGCGGCCGGGCCACCGCCGGCGCGGCGGTCTCGAGTCCCGCGAGAACGGCCGCCGAAGGACGCGGCCTCACGCCCGACGAGATCTTGTTCTTGCCGCTCGCCGTGAGGGAATCCAGCGGTTCCGGCTTCACCGTCGGGCTTGGCCGGGTGTCGGCCGGGGAGGCGCTCTTGGCGGTCGCGATCCGCACCTCGGCCGCCGCGGCGCGGGCCGTGCGGGCGACGGAATCGTCCCCCTCGGCCCCGTCCTTCAGCTCGGCTCCCGCCATCCTGAAATGCCGTTGCGCCTCGTCCCAGGCTCCACGCCTCTGCGCGACGAGCCCCAGCGTGAGATGCGCTTTCCGGTGAGCCGGAGCGAACGCGAGCACTTTCTCGAGCGGCTCCCGCGCCTCGCCGTCCCGGCCGGACTTGAACAGGATGAGCCCGAGGTTGAACAGGAGAGGAACCGACTCGGCATGCTCGGTGAGGAGGTCGCGCGTCATGACCTCCGCCTCGTCGTACTGGCCCAGGTGGAACAGCGTGATCGAGAGATTGAGCAGGACCTCGGCGTCGCGCGGGCGCAGCCGCCGGGCCTCCTCGAACTCGCGCCGCGCGGTTTCGTGGTATCCGCGCGCCATCTCCTCCTTGCCGCGGTTCAGGTGGAGGAGGAAGAGCCCGTGGTCGAAGAACGGCGCGGGTCTGAAGGCCCTCGTCGTCTCCGATCCGCGCGTGGCCGCCATTCCGCCCCCGTCCGCCTCAGCGCACGCGCCCGAGCACGGGAGCCTGACGTTCCGTGATCTCGACCGCCGTGTTCGAGAGAACCGCCATTCCGTTCAGGGTCGAGACCCGTATCGGGGCCGGCGGCCGGGTCGGCGTGCCGCGGAACCCGCCGCCGATCGCCGGCCCGACTCCGGCCTCTCCGTGCCGCGCGACGAGGACGCGCCGTATGTACTCGCGCGTCTCGCGGTACGGCGGCACGCCGGAGTGCTGCGTCACGGCGTTCTCGCCGGCGTTGTACCCCGCGAGCGCCAGGGCGACGTCGCCCTTGAACTGCTCGAGAAGGACTGCGAGATATCTCACGCCCGCGCGGATGCTCTGGGCTGCGTCGTACCGGTCGGACACGCCGAACCGAAGAGCCGTGCCGGGCATGAGCTGCATGAGGCCGCGGGCGCCCTTTCTCGACACGGCGCGCGGGTTGAAGTTGGATTCCACGAGCATGACGCTCTTGACGAGCGCCGCATCGACGCCCGCCGCCCGCGCCTCTCTTTCGATCGCCCCGTCGAAAGGCGACGGCGTGTTGCGCCGCTCGACGAGGTAGGAGTCCGTGGGCACGCCGCCGTTCACGCGCCAGCCGCTGCCCACCCTGTCGTTGAAGATGAGCGCTGACCCGTTCGACTGGCGGACGAGATGGACGTCCGCGCGAAGGGCGCCCGTCGCCGTGAGCAAAGCGACCACGGACACCCGGGTCAGAGCGATCCCCCGAGACGGCATTGCCCGAAGATTATAGCCCAGCGCCGTACAGCCTCAGGGAGAAAGCCGCTCCCGCACCTTCGCGACACCCAGCGCAAGGGCGGGCTCGATCTGGGCCGCGTCCTTGCCTCCGGCCTGTGCGAGATCCGGCTTTCCACCGCCCTTACCCCCGACGGCGGGCGCCATGGCCTGCGCCAGGTCGTTCGCGGAGACCCGGGCCACGAGGTCCGCCGTGACCGCGGCGAGCAGCGTGACCTTGCCTTCCCGCTCGGTTCCGAGCAGCACGACGCCGGACTTCAGCTTGCTTCGGAAGGTGTCGGCGAGGTTTCGCAGCTCGTTCGCCGGGAGAGACGGCACGCGGCGCGCGAGGACCTTGATGCCGTTGATCTCGTGCAGACCCTCCTCAGCCGCGCCGTCCGAAGAGAGAGATTTCCTGGAAGGTGGATGTCCGGAGTCGAGGGCCCCGGCGGAGCCGTCGACTGCCTCATCGCTTCTTCTCGGGTCCGAAGAGAGACCTTGCTTGGAGGGTGAATGCCCGGAGGCAGACGCACCCGGAAGCCCGCCCGCCAGCGCCAGGTCACGCTTGAGGGCCGCGACCTCCTTCTCTCCCTTTCTAAGCAAATCGACCATTTCCCTGAGCTTCGAAGGCAGCTCGTCGCGTGAAACGGCCGCCGCCTGCGCCATATTCGCCAGAATCTCTTCGTCCTTCTGAAGTCTTTGGACCGCGTTCAGCGACGTCACCGCCTCGAGGCGGCGGACACCGGCCGCGAGGCTCTTGTCCGAGATCACCTTGAAGGCTCCGATCTCGCCCGTGCGTCCGACATGACAGCCGGCGCAGAGCTCGGTCGAGAAGCCCGGCACGTCGACGACCCGCACGCGCTCGCCGTACTTCTCGCCGAAGAACATGATGGCGCCTTTTCGCTTCGCTTCGTCCATCGACATGACGGCCTTGCCGACTTCGCGGTCGCGCAGGATCTCCTCGTTCACGAGTCGCTCGATCTCCCGGATCTCCTCGGCGGTCGTCGGGCGCGACGCCGCGTAGTCGAATCGCAGGCGGTCCGGCGCGACGAGCGAGCCCATCTGCCGGACGCTCTCCCCGAGCACCTTCCGAAGCGCGGCATGCAGGAGGTGCGTCCCGGTGTGGTTCGCCTGCGTCTTGCGGCGAGTCCACTCCGGAACCTCCATCTCAACGACTTGCCCCGGGGAGAGAGATCCGGAAGAGATTCTTAGAAGGTGAAGAGTGGCCCGGCCGTTGGGAGCGCGGCGCGTGTCGAGGACGGCCGCAATGCCCGCCTCGCCCTTCGAATCCTTCCAGAGAAATTCTCCCTGGTCGGCCACCTGGCCGCCGCCTTCCGGGTAGAAGACGGTGCGGTCCAGAACGCACCAGCCCTTCTCCCCGCTTCTAAGAAAATCCAACCTCTCCCCGCGCTCCGCCGACAACAGGCCGAGTACCTTCGCGCCTTCGAGCCGCACGAAATCCTGCTCCGGATACCCGCGGAATTCCGTCGTCCACGAAGGCTCGATTTGATCGTCGCTCGGAAGGCCGCGTTCTCCTTCGAATTTCGACGCTCCCTTGCTCCGCTCACGGGCTGCGGAGAGCTCGCTTTCAAAGCCCTGAATGTCCACCTGGACACCTTCATCGGAGGCAATCTCTTCGATGAGCTCGAGGGGAACGCCGTGCGTGTCGTAGAGACGGAAGGCGGCCGCGCCCGGCAGCGTCGTCTGACCGTCGCGGCGCACGTCGGAGATCGCCTCGCCGACGCGATCGGCCCCGACGGACATGGTCCGCCGGAATCCTTCTTCCTCGACCCGGATCGTGTGAGCCGTCGTCTTCCGCAGGCTGCCGTTCGGATCGTGAAGGTGTATTCCTTCGAATGACCGGAAGACGGGCGCGGTGAGGTCGGCGAGAAACGGCCCCTCGATTCCGAGGCGGCGCCCGTAACGGAGGGCCCGCCGAATCACCTTTCTAAGAACATATCCCCGACCCTCGTTGGAGGGCAGGACGCCGTCGGAGACGAGCATCGAGGCAGCCCGCGCGTGATCCGCGATGACCCGGAAGGGGGCATCTCCGACCGCCATTCCTCCGATGTACTTCCGACCCGAGATCTCCTCGATCTTCCCGATGATCTCCGCGAACAGGTCCGTGTCGTAGTTGTTGTTCTTGCCCTCGAGGATCGCCGTGATGCGCTCGAGGC
>DATGDV010000177.1:0-1886 GCA_035310685.1 Thermoanaerobaculia bacterium | reverse complement strand
TCGCCGTCCACGAGGAGGTGCTCGGCGTGGAGCCAATAATCGACGAACGTCTTCCCGGTCGCGCCTTCGCTCTGCGCGATCTCGTTCTCGTGGTGCGGAAAGATGTTGTCGACCGCGCCGGTGTGGATGTCGAGCGTCTCGCCGAGGTACTTCATGGACATCGCGCTGCACTCGAGGTGCCAGCCGGGCCGCCCGCGGCCGAGCTCGGTCGTCCAGATCGCCGACTCGGGCTCCCCCGCTTTCGCGGCCTTCCAGAGCGCGAAGTCGCGCGCGTCCTCCTTCTCGTACTCGTCTTCGGCCACGCGCGCGCCGCGCTTCACCGCCGAGAGGTCGATCTTCGAGAGCCTCCCGTAGGCCGGGAACGTGGCGATGCGGAACCAGACCGAGCCGTCGCTCTCGTACGTGTGCCCGCGGTCCGCGAGCTTCTTCACGAGCGCGACCATCTCGGGGACGTGGTCCGTGGCGCGCGGATAGAGCGCCGCCGGGACGACGCCGAGCGTGTCGATGTCCCGGTGGAAGGTCTCGATGTGCTTCCGGGTGAAGTCTCCGAGCGACAGCCCTTCCGCCACGGCGCCGCGGATCGTCTTGTCGTCGATGTCGGTGAGATTCATGATCTGCGTCGTTTCGAACCCGAGGGCGCGGAACACGCGGCACATCACGTCCTCCCAGACGAACGTCCTGAGGTTGCCGATGTGCACGCGGTTGTAGACCGTGGGGCCGCACGTGTAGAGGCCGACCTTCCCCGGACGGATGGGTCGAAACTCCTCGACCGAGCGGGTCAGCGTGTTGTAGAGACGCAGGGTCACCGTGGGCGATTCTCGGCGACCGCCCGGGTTTTCGCCAGCGGACCTCCGGGCCCCCCCTGTACGGTATCCTCGAATCCCGATGTTCCGATCGCCGGCCGCGCCGCCTTTGCTCCTCCTCGTCGACGACGACCCGTACCAGGCCGAAGTCGCGTCGTACATCGCCTACGAGCTGGGCTGCGATTTCGAGAGCGCGCTTTCGGGCACCGAGGCTCTCGAGAAGGTCGACGCGCGACGGCCGGACGTCGTCCTTCTCGACGTGCGAATGCCCGATCTTTCCGGATACGAGGTGTGCCGGCGCATCAAGACCGTGGGCGCGACTGCGGGCACGCAGGTGATCTTCGTGACGGCGCGCACCGAGGAGGAAGACCTTCTGCAGGGCTTCGAAGCGCTCGCGAACGATTACGTCACCAAGCCCTTCTCGGCCCGCGAGCTGAAGGCGCGCGTGAAGAACGCCCTGCGCATCAAGGAGCTTCTCGACACGCTCACGGCACGCACGCAGATTCTCGAGCTGCAGCAAGAGATCTCCGCGAAGATCGAGGAGGAGGACGTCACGACCGAGGACTTCCGGACCCGGCTCCTGGTCCCCATCCTCGACCGGATCTCGTCCGTCTTCGGCGCGGACGGCGCGACCCTGCACGTGCGCCGGACGGACGTCGTCGAGCTGAACGCGGCGGCGTCCACGACCTGGCCGGGCGGGGGGCCTCCGGAGTTCGTCGCGACTCTCGGCCTCGAGGAGGACCCGCGCACAGGACGCGCGCCGCGCCTCCCGGGCGAGGCGCGTGAGGGCGCCACGGACTGGACGGTCACGTCCGCTCCCGTGTTCTCGGGGCCGGATCTCCTCGGCACGCTCCGCCTCTATCGCCGCGGGCCGCTCTCCCCGCCGGGCGAATCGCCCGAGCTCGAGCACCTCATCGCCTTCGCGGCCCATCTCGGCCGCACGCTTCATCGTCTCCAGCTCGTCGACGAGCTGCGGGCGAAAGCGGGCGTGTAGGTCCGTCGAGGGCGCGCCCGAGGCCTACCAGGTTCCCTTTTTCTGCCGCTTGACGACCTGACGGAGGAGGAGACTCTTCTTCAGCGGCG
>DATGDV010000176.1:0-6353 GCA_035310685.1 Thermoanaerobaculia bacterium | reverse complement strand
GCCATTGCGGCAGGCCCGCGGCGCCGCGGCGCGCCGAGAGGCCCACACACCCTTCTAAGAAAAAACATCATCACCGTTTGTTCCGATGCCTCCTCGTTTGGGGAGTCCTTGCCGTCTGCACGGGAGCAAGTCTCTCTTTCTCCCAATCCTCCTTCGACACCGATCCTTTCGCCGCTCGCTTCCGCGAGCGCGGGGGGTGGGAGCCGAAATTCAAGCTGCCCGAGAAGGGCGGGACGATCCGCATCACGATCGAAGCGGGCGAGCCGGGAGGCCCGCAGGGCAAGCAGACGTTCGTCGAGGAGGATCTTTTCACCGCGGATGCGCCGCCCGGCAAGTTCGTGACGATCGAGTACCAGGACCTCAAGCTCACGGCGCGGAGCGTGCACGGCAGCCTGAAGAAGAAGACGGTCGTGGCCGAGGGCGACGTCACGTTCGAGCAGGGCGCCTCGAGCATGCGGGGCGCACGGCTCGAGCTGGATCTCGTCGAGAAGACGGGTGTTCTCACCGACGGCCGCATGGACCTCGAGGGCGGGCTGCACCTGAAGGGCGTGACGCTCGCGAAGGTCGGCCCCCGCACCTTCTCGCTCACGGACGGCGTCGTGACGTCCTGCGAAGGCGAGAACCCCGCCTGGAAGTTCAAGGTCAGGAGCGGCAGCGTGACGCTCGAGGAGTTCGCGCGCCTGAGAAACGTGACGTTCCTGATGGGGGGCGTGCCGCTCCTCTGGACTCCTTATCTCATCTGGCCGGCGCTGAGGGAGCGGGCCTCGGGCTTCCTCATCCCCGGCCTCGGCTACAACTCGAACCGGGGCGGGTATTTCGGCGTTTCGTACTACTGGGCGATCAACCGCTCCGCGGACGCGACGTTCTCGGGCGACTTCTACACGAAGCGGTACTACGGGCTCGGCGCCGAGGTTCGTGCGCGTCCGTCCGACGGCACGCGCTTCGAGGGCACGTACTACATCATCAAGGACCCGACGATCGACGCCTGGCGCTGGCAGACGCAGGGGGCGCTCGTTTCGGACGACCTCGGCCCGAAGCTCCGCGGCGTCGTCACGTGGCTCGACCTCTCCGATCCGACTTTCTTCCAGGACTTCAACCGCAACTTCAGCCTGTCGTCGACCCGCTCGCTCAAGAGCGAGGGCTTCGTGACCTGGAACCCCGACCCGTTCGCGATGAACCTGCGGATCTCCCGCGAGGAGGCCCTCGGATACGGCTCCGGCTCCGTCGTGAGCGAGCGCCTGCCGACGCTCGAGGCCAGCCTGCGCCCGACGCCGTTCTTCGGCCAGGCGGTCTTCGTGGAGGCGTCCGCCCAGGGTGGCATCCTGCGCACGGACCGCGGAGAAGCCCTTCCGTCCGGCACGTACGACCGCTTCGACCTTTTTCCGAAGGTGAACGTGCCGCTGTCGCTTTTCCCGTGGCTCTCGCTCGAAGGCACGGCCGGCGTACGGCTTACGACGTACGGCAAATCCCTGTCGGCCGACGGGACGAGCCTCGAGGACGTGCGGTACAACCGCGAGGCGCTCTCGACCGAGGTTTCCCTCACGGGCCCCGCCTTCTCGCGCCTGTTCGACGGAAAGCTGGGCCCGTTCACGAAGTTCAAGCACGTGATCGAGCCGCGCATCATCTGGGACTACCTCGCGGGGCGTGACAACTTCGCGCCGACGCCGCTCTTCGACGAGATCGATTCCCTCGTCCCTACGAACGTGGTCCGCTATTCGCTCCTCCAGCACCTCCTCGCCAAGGGAAGCGAGGGGGGCTCGCGCGAGATCGCGTCGTTCGAGGTGGCGCGCCAGTACTTCGTGAGGCTTCCGGGCGAGGGCACAGCCCTCGGGCCGGCTCTCACCGCGCAGCGGAGCTCCCCCTGGGACTTCATCCTGCGCGTGAACGCGACCTCCGCGTTGAACCTCGACTTGAGGACGACCTGGGACTCCCACGCGAACCAGGTCACGGCGGCGAGCGTGACGGCCGTCCTGACGGGGACCGAGCGGACCCTCGCTCTCTCGCTGTTCGACAGCCATCCCGTCATCATCCCGGCCGCGCTCGACTCGGGCGCCTCGGCCCAGCTGAGGGTGTCGGGGGGGATGCCGATCCTGCCCAAACGCCTCCGGTTCGACGTCGAGGCGAACTACGACCTGACGAAAGGGCGGATGCTCGAGTCCCGATCGCTATTGACCGTTCAGGCCGCGTGCTTCAGAATTCTCGCGGAATATCGGGATTTGCGCACCGGGGACGTGCCTTCGAGGGATTTCCGGGTGGCGCTGACCCTGAAAAACGTGGGCAGCTTTCTCGACTTCACCGGCAGCCTTCCGTGACGCTTTCCGCGCCGAGAGAGATTCCGCCCCGTCGGAACACTCCCACCGTGATCCGGGTCCGGGCGATCGGCTTACTTCTTGCGCTGCTTCTCCTTCCATCCGGACTGCGGGCGGAGGAGGCGGTGACGAACGCGACCTGCACGGGGGCCCACGTGATCGATCCGGCCTCGCTGCCGTGGTCGTCGGGCAGCCTCGACACGCGGGGGGTCGTGGATGACGGCAATCCCCCCGTCTTCCCGTGCTACACGAAAGGGCAGCTCTCGACCGGCGGTCAGGCGCCGCCGGCTCGCCTGGTCTGGTATTCCTTCACGCCGGCATTCTCGGATACCTACCGCATCGACACGATGGGTACGGCCCCGGCAGCCGACTACGACACGATCCTCGGGGTGTACACCGGCTCGTGCGGATCGCTCGAATCCGTCTCGGGAATCTGCCGGCAGTACGGCTTTTTCCCCGACGACGCGCCCGGGTCGCTCCAATCGTCGGTGACGCTTCTTCTCGAGGCGGGCACGACGTACACCATCGCCGTCGGCGGGATCGGCCAACCCAACGGTTTCACGGGCCGGTTCGAGCCTTCGGACGGCGGCCTCCTCCAGTTGAACGTCGCGCGCGTGGCTGTCGGGTACCCGTACGTTTACGTCGTTCCGTCGGTCGCGCGTGCGGGCGGCTTCGTCAGCGACCTCGCCGTCACGAACATGGAGGCGAAAGCCGGCCAGTTCGTCATCCAGTACCTCGGGCACGGAAACGACGGCGACCAGAGCGTCCCGACCCCGCAGCCGGTCTCCAGCCCCCAGAGCATCGCGCCTTCTGGCTCGCGCGAGATTGCGGACGTCCTCAGCTCGCTGTTCTCGATTTCCTCGGATTTCGGCGCGCTTCTCGTGCGATCCACGAATCGGCTGCTCGTCGGGGCGCGGACCGCGGCGCCCGCGCCCACCGGCGCGGGAGCGTTCGGGCAGTTCACCGAGGCGGTGGACGTGTCCTCCGGAGCGTCGCCCGACGTCGCTCTCGCCTACGGCGAGACGGGTCGGTTCGTCGCCGTCCGCGAGGACGCGTCCGCGAGAACGAACCTCGTCCTCGTGAACACGTCCATGTCGCCTTGCATCGTCCAGTCCGAGGTGCTGGACGGCACCGGAAACGTGATGGGGACCGTCCGGACGTTCACGGTGCCGCCGCACACGATGATCCAGAAGAACCGGCTGAAGGACACGTTTGGGATCAGCGGCGCCGTTCGGGCTGCTTCCGTCCTCGTGAAGAACCTGACGACGGGCTGCGCCGTGGCCGGGACCGCCTACGTCGTCGACGGGAACACGGCGGCCGGCACGAACGACCCCTTCGCGGTGCCGCTGCGCAAATAGCGGCCGCCGCCGCGCCGTGTAGACTTCTTCGTTCGTGCAGACCGTCATCCTCGGAGCGGGTGGAATGCTCGGGCGGGCGCTCGGACGCGAGTTCCCGGACGCCGAGCGCTTCACCCGCGCGGCCCTCGACATCACCGATGTACCCGCGTTACGCGCGGCCCTCACCCCGGACACCCGGCTCGTCCTGAACGCCGCTGCGGACACGCGGGTCGACGCTGCGGAAACCGACCCGCACCACGTCGCGGTCAACGCCGTCGCCGTGGGGGCGCTCGCGGCTCTCTGCCGAAGGCTCGATGCGACGCTCGTGCACGTCTCGACCGACTACGTCTTCTCCGGAAAGGGGATCCGTCCTTATCGCGAGGACGATCCCGCCGACCCCGTCAACGCGTACGGACGCGCCAAGCTCATGGGCGAGCGGCGGGCGTTCGAGGAAGGCGACGAGGTGCTCGTCCTCCGGACCTCGTGGGTCTTCGGCATTGGCGGCGTGAACTTCGTGGACACGATCCTGAAGAAGGTCGAGAGCGGCGCGCGCGAGATTTCCGTCGTGGACGACCAGGTCGCGCGGCCCGCGTATGCGGCCGACGTCGCGCAGGCCATCCGCCGGCTCGTCGAAAAGCGCGTCACCGGTGTCGTGCATTTCGCGAACGCGGGAGAGGCCACGTGGCACGAGCTCGCGTCGGAGGCGATCGCGCGCGAAGGCCATGCGGACGTCCGCGTGAAACCCGTTTCCACGGCGGAGGTTCCCCGGCCCGCACGACGCCCGCGCTGGTCGGTCCTCGACACGTCGCTTTACGAGCGCCTCACGGGCGGCGCGCCGCGCTCCTGGCGGGAGGCTCTCGGAGATTACCTCGCCGAGCGTCGTGCCGCCGCACCTGCTCGCCCCGCCCTATGACGTTGACGAGGCCCGAAGCGGCGCGAAAGGCGCTGCACATCGGGATGGCGGGCTTTGCGCTCCTCCTGCCGAGGCTCTCGTGGGGAGCGGCTCTGGGGGCAGCGGGATTCGCCGCTCTCTTCAATGTCGTCGTGTTGCCTCGGGTGGCGCCGTATTTTCTTAGAAGGGAAGAGGGGGAAAGCCGCTTTTCGCCTGGAATCGCGCTTTACCCGTTGGTGGTGTTCGTCCTCCTCCTTTTTTTTCGAAGAGATCTCCCGATCGCCGCCGCCGGATGGGGATACCTGGCCTTGGGCGACGGCTTCGCATCGATCTGCGGGCTCGTCCTCTCCGGTCCGCGCCTTCCGTGGAACCCCCAGAAGACCTTTTCCGGGCTCCTCGGTTACGTCGTCTTCGGCTTTCTCGGAGCATCTTTTCTCTATGGCTTCGTCGCTTCCCGGGTTCTTTCTCTCCCGGAGCTGATCTGCCTCCTCGCGGGAGCGCTCGCGGGCGCGGCGGTCGAGAGCCTTCCCTCCGAGCTGGACGACAACATCCTCCCGCCGCTCGTGGGCGCTGCGGTTCTTTCGTGTCTGCTCGCCACGCGCGCGGGGTGGCCGGACCTTCTCGAGGCGGCCGCGCTCCGCGGCGGGCTCGTCGCGCTCGGGATCAACGCCGCCGTCGGCGCGATCATCCTGGCTCTCCGCCTCGTCCGTCCGACCGGCGCCCTCGCCGGGGCGCTCCTCGGTACGGTCGTCCTCGCGTTCGGGGGCGTACCTCTCTATCTTTGCCTCTGGGTCTTTTTCGGAGTCGGAACGCTCGCCACGCGCTTCCGCAGCGCGCGGAAGGAGGCGATCGGCAGGGCGGAGCGGGAGGGTGGCCGGCGAGGCGCGGCGAACGTTCTCGCGAACGTGTCCGTCGCGGCGTTCTGCGCGCTCGTGGGGGGCCTCGCGCCGAAAGGCGACGTCTTCCGGCTCGCGGCCGCAGCCGCTCTCGCGACGGCCGTCATGGACACGGTGGGCACTGAGGTCGGCCAGGCCGTCGCGTCGCCGACGGCCCTCCTGCCGGACTTCCGGCGCGTTCCGCCGGGCACGGACGGCGCCGTTTCCGTGGCGGGCACGCTGGCGGGCCTCGCGGCGGCCGCCGTCCTCGCCGCTGCGGGCGTCGCGACCTTCCTCGTGACGGCGCGCGGCGCCGTGGCCGTGGTCGCCGCGGCCTGCCTCGGCACGGTCGTCGAGAGCCTCCTCGGCCGGGCGGGCGCTCCCTGGCGCATTTCGAACGGCCATGTCCTGAATTTCGTGAACACGCTGGCGGGAGCCGCCGCCGCACCCGCGCTTCTCGAGGCCTTCGGGAGCCTCTCGTGACCGGTCGCCAGGCGATGCGCCTCGCGCGGCCGTTCACGCTCCTGCCCCCGCTCCTCGGCATCCTGTCGGGTGCCGTGTGCGCGTTCGGCAGCGTCCACAATCCGGATCCCGCGAGGCGCGTGACGGGAGAGCTGCTCGGGATCGTCGCGCTGGGGTCGCTCTGCGCGTCGCTCCTCAATGCCGCCTCCAACGTGCTCAATCAGATCACCGACCTCGACGTGGACCGCGTCAACAAGCCGGACCGGCCTCTCGTCACCGGCGAGGTGTCCCGCGCCGAGGCCTGGCGCCTGACGTGGATTCTCTACGTTCTCGCCCTGGTTCCGACGTGGTGGATCGTCGTGCCGAGGTCTCCCGGGTTTCTCGCGCGGGCTGCCGCGCCGCTCGCCGATCACCAGTGCTTCTTTCTCTTCCTCGCGGGCCTCGTCGCGACGCTGATCTATTCCGTGCCGGCGTTCGG
>DATGDV010000175.1:0-2628 GCA_035310685.1 Thermoanaerobaculia bacterium | reverse complement strand
GCCGGGATGCTGTCGGACGCCCCGTTCGTCCGCGAGCCCTACCCCGGCCGCGCCGCTCTCGTCGAGCCGGCCGGACTTCGCGAGCTGTGGCTCCAGATCAACAACGCGTGCAACCTCACGTGCGCCCACTGCCTCGTCTCCTCGGGCCCCGGCGGAGCGCCGGGCATCGACCCGCGCGCCCTCGCACGCATCGTCGATCGCGCGAACGAGCTCGGCATGGAGCGCCTCTACGTCACGGGCGGCGAGCCGTTCCTGAGAAAGGACCTCTTCGACCTCGCGAAGCATGCGACCGAGACCCTCGGCGCCGAGATGATCGTCCTGACGAACGCGACCGTCTTCGCCGGCGCCGTCAAGAAGAGACTCGAATCGCTGGACCGCTCCCGCGTGAAGTTCCAGGTGTCGATCGACGGGGCCCGCCCCGAGACGAGCGACGAGGTCCGTGGAGCCGGCACGTTCGTGAGGGCGCTCGACGGCGCCAGGCTTCTCGCGGACATGGGCTTCGACGTCTCGCTCACGACGGTCACGACCGAGAAGAACCTTCCCGAGCTCGTCGAGATTCCGGCGCTCGTCAAGCGAGTCGGCGCGAAGAGCCAGCATCTCATGTGGAGCCACAGGCGCGGCCGCGCGGCCGAGAGCGCGAACGGTTTCTTCCCCGAGAACGTCGCGCTTCTGAAAGCCGTCCTCGCCGTCGCCGACGTCGCCCAGCGCGAGGGCACGACGCTCGACAACCTCGAGGCGGTCAAGCGGCGCGTGAACGGCGCGCCGGGCGTCAAGTACGACCTCGGGAACGCGGGCTGGGACTCGATCTGCGTCTATGCGGACGGCAAGGTCTACCCCACGGCGGCCCTCGCGAACGAGCCCACGCTCGTCTGCGGCGACGCGACGCGGCAGGACCTCGCGGAGATTCTCGCGACGTCGCCCGTCGTCCGGACACTCCGTGCGGCGACGCTCGCCCGGAAGCCGTCGGTGACCGCGGACCCCTTCCGCTTCTTCACGGGCGGCGGGGATCTCGAGCACGCTTGGTGCTTCTCGGGCGATTTTCTCGGCGACGATCCGTATTATCCCGTCTCCGTCGCGCTCGCGAAGAAGGTCATGACGACGCTCGGCCGCGAGAAGCTCGCCCGGAAGAACGAGCGCTCCGGATACGACGCCCCGCTCGTCCTCCACGCGATGGGGGAAGGCGCGATCGCCTGCGGAACCGCCGACGGCGCGCTCGCCGAGGAGCCCGTCCTCACCCTCCACTCCAACTGCGTTCTGTCGTTCGACGTCGACAAGCCCCGCGCGAAGATGCGCGAGTTCTACGGCGCCGCCGCCGAGACGCCGCAACCCGAGCTGTGCTGCCCGGCGAGGTACGACGCTGCCGCCCTTTCCCACATCCCGCAGGACGTCCTCGACCGTTTCTACGGCTGCGGCTCGCCCATGACGGCGGCTCTCGTCCGGGAAGGCGAGACCGTGGTCGACCTCGGCTCCGGCGCCGGGATCGACGTCTTCATCGCGGCGAAGCTCGTCGGGAAGACGGGCAAGGCCGTCGGCGTCGACATGACGGACCGGATGCTGTCGGTGGCGCACGAGAACAAGCCGAAGGTCGCCGCAACGCTCGGGTACGACGTCGTCGAGTTCCGCGAAGGATTCCTCGAGAAGATTCCGGTGGAGTCGAAGACCGTCGACCTCGTCACGTCGAACTGCGTCGTGAACCTCTCGCCCGACAAGCCGCGCGTGTTCGAGGAGATCTGGCGCGTCCTGAGGGACCACGGCCGCATCGTGATCTCGGACATCGTCTCGGAGACGGAGGCGCCGCCGCACCTCAGGACGAACCCGCAGCTCTGGGGAGAGTGCCTCGTGGGCGCGCTCACGCAGGAGGGGCTTCTCGCCGGCCTCGAGCGCGCCGGCTTCTACGGCCTCGAGATCTTGAACAAGACCTATTGGAAGGAAGTGGAGGGCATCCCCTTCTTCTCGCTGACCGTTCGCGGCTTCAAGTTCGAGAAGACCTCGGGCTGCGTCTTCAAGGGTCACCGTGCGGTGTACCTCGGGCCGGGCAAGGCCTTCGTCGACGAGGAGGGCCACCAGTTCCCGCGCAACGAGGCTTACGAAGTCTGCACCGACACCGTGGCGAAGCTTTCGCATCCCCCGTACAAGGGCCTCTTCGCGATCCTCGAGCCGGGCGCGGAGCGCGCGGGCTACGCGTGCTGCGCTCCGGGGACGGAGGGAACGGGCTGCTGCTGATGGCCTTCGTCCTCGTGCTCCTGACTCTCGGTCTCGCGTTCGCGAACGGCGCGAACGACGTCTCGAAAGGCGTCGCGACGCTGGTGGGCTCCGGCACGACGAAGTACCGTACCGCGGTCGCGTGGGGCACCGCGTGGACGCTCGCGGGAGGCCTCGCCGCCGCGTTCCTCTCCCAGGGGCTCGTCGAGACGTTCAGCGGCAAGGGCTTCCTCGTGAAGCCGGTTGACGGGAGTGCGCTCCTCCTTTCGGTCGCGTGCGGCGGGATCGCATGGGTTCTGATCGCGAACCGCACGGGGCTCCCCGTCTCGACGACGCACGCGCTGGCCGGCGGTCTCTGCGGCGCGGGCCTCGCCGCCGCGGGCGCTCCCGGCGTCGCGTGGGCCGCCGTCGCGAGGAAGGTGGCGC
>DATGDV010000174.1:0-6180 GCA_035310685.1 Thermoanaerobaculia bacterium | reverse complement strand
GGAGTTCCTGCCGAAGGACGATCCGCGGTCGCAGGAGCGCGCGCGGGAGAAGGCCGAATCGGCGCAGTTCGCGCGTCCCGAGATCGCCCGGGGGCTTGCGGGCGTGCGCGTGATCCTCGACGCGGGCCACGGCGGCCGCGACACGGGAACGCTCCACGGGGGCGTCTGGGAGTCGACATACGTCTACGACGTCGCCTGCCGGCTGAGGAGGATCCTCGCCGAGCACACGCGCGCCGAGGTGCTCATGACGACGAAGGATTCCTTTCTGGGGTGGAGGGTGCCGGACCGCGACGGGCTCCGCAGCAGCCGGGCGCAGCTCCTCCTCACCAGCCCCGCGTACTCCCTCGCGGATCCGACGGTCGGCGTCAACCTCAGGTGGTACCTCGCGAACAGCCTGATCCGGAGGCCGGGGCCGGACGGCGCGAAGGTGCCGCCTGAGCGGACGATCTTCCTCTCCCTGCACGCCGACTCGCTGCATCCCTCCGTGCGCGGCGCGATGGTCTACGTGCCCGGCGAGCGCTACCTCCGCGAGCGCTACGGCAAGTCGGGCCCGGCGTACGCGGGCTATCGCGAGGTCAAGGAGCAGCCGGTGGTCTCGTTCAACCGCAAGGAGCGCGTCGCGTCCGAGGGCGCCTCCACGACGCTCGCGAACGGCATCATCGCCGCGCTGCGCGAGGCCGGCCTGCCGGTGCACAGCTTCTCTCCGGTGCGGACGCACGTGATCCGCGGTGGGCGCGAGTGGGTGCCGGCGGTGCTCCGGTACAACCGGGTCCCGAACCGGGTTCTCGTGGAGCTCGCGAATCTCGGCAACGAGGAGGACCGCGCGCTCATGAAGACGCGCGCCTTCCGCGATTCTCTCGCCGAGTCGCTCGCGTCGGCGGTCGTCGGCTTCTTCGGCGGTCCGCCGCCGGAGCTCTACGGGCCGGTGCCGCCTCCGCCCTCGGCGGCCGCGCCGCATCCCGCCAAGCCGGCGCCGAAGAAGAGGAAGAAGCGCTGACCGGTCATCGCGACGTCGAAAACGCCCCTCACGCGTGGCGAAGAGGCGAGGGGCACGGAGGAAGAGGGAGATTTCTTTGAAGGAGGTTCATTGCGCGGAGCCTGTTCACGCGAGCCGCGGAGCAGCAGGACGGGGCGGGGAGAGCGTCGGCGTTCCACAAGTCCGCGAGAACGATGCCCGAAGAACGGGCGCCCTCCTCTTCCCCTTCCACGGAATCTCTTTCCAAGAAATCTCCCAGCGCCGTTTCCAGATCCTCGAGCGTCGGGGGAATGAAATGACCCTGGCGCTGCAGCTCTTCCAGCGCGCCGTTCCCGAGGCGCATCGGAATCAGCGAGACGACTTCCGCGCCTGCCCGGAACGAGACCTCGACGCTCGTGCGCGTCGCGGTCGCCCATTCCTCCCGCCGCAGGTAGGGAAGCCCGACGAGGACGAACGTGCGGATGCCGATCGCGTGTGTCGCGAGGAAACGGCATGCGTTCTCGAAGTCCTCGACGGTCATTCCCTTGTTCAGCCTCCTGAGGATCTCCTCGTTCGCGGTCTCGAGTCCGAGGGCGACCTGCAGTCGCGGCCCCCCGAGGAGATCGCGAAACCTCAGGCTGGATTCGCCGACGAGGGAGGGGTGACATTCCACGACGACGCGCTCGAAACCGCGCGCGAGCGAGGCGATCTCCGCGTGGTCTCCCCTCGGAATCGCCCCCCGGTCGAAGAAGCTGCCCGCGTTGTAGAGCTTCAGCACGTTCGCGGTCGGAAGCCTCTCGAGGGCGAATCGCATCTGCGCCGGGATCGCGCCTCTCGGCGTCGGCGCCTCGAGCGTGTTCCTCCAGAGATCGCACATGAGGCAGCGCCACGGGCACTCCCGGTTCGTCAGGAAGATCGTCGCGACCCGATCCGCGCCGCCTCCCGCCCGGGGCTCGTCCTCGACGGAGAATCCGTACGGGCGATAGGGATCCACCGCGTTCCGCGCGGGCCTCAGGCCGAGGATCGATCCTTCGCGAACTTCGCGATCCGTCGCGAGGAGGTCGATCATGCGGCGCCGAGAGACCGCGAGAGGAACGTGGCACGGTACTGCGCCTCGGAAAAGGGGAAGCGCCGCGCGTAAACGTCCTGTCCGCCCGCCCCGTGCTGGAACCTGCGCTTCGGATAGACGGGCATCTTCCAGCCGGTGATCGCCTCGACGCCGCGCGAGACGATCTCGCCCTTCAGCGCGTAGAGCTTCTCGACGCTGCCCTGCGTGAGCGCGTCGAACGGGATGCCCTCGGCCACGGCGATGACGCGCGGGCGCGTGAACGGGCTGAAGCCGGCGAAACCGCAGGCGCGGAGCGGCGCGTACGTGCGGGCGTACGAGCGGCTCTGGCCGCCGGAGTACGTCTCCGAGTGCTTCAGCGAGCCGACGCCCCACCCCTCCTGATAGAGCATGAGGTTGCTCACGACGCTTCGGATCGTGAGCTCTGGGTTCTCCTCGATGGGGTAGTCCTTCAGGTTCTCGTCGCCGCCGTCCCCGTCGAGCAGGAGGCGCCATTGGGGATAACGCGCGCGAATGCCGCGGAGGAGCGCGAGCGCCATCGTCGCGGATTCCACGTCGCGCGGCTTGTAATCCTCGATGATCCGCACGGCCTCGTTCGGGTCGCACGAGGCCGGGTCGACGTCGACGTGTTCGAGGAAGAACCCGAGGTCGAGCCTGTCGAGGAACGCCCGCGCCTGCGCGAGATCCGGCCCCTCGCCCGCACCGCTCCTGAGAGAGAGCGTGAAGGCCTTGAGACGCGCCGGGCTCATGCCGAGGCGGCCCAGGACGTGGTGCGTCACGAGGAACACCGCGCCGCTGTCGATTCCGCCCGAGAAGCAGACCCCCAGCGGCTCGCTCGGAGGAACCGCTTCGAGCCACTTTGCGATCTCGTCGGCGAGGGCGCCGACGTAGAGACGGCCGATTTCGCCGAGATCCTGCGGGAGAACGGCCCGAGCGGGCGCGAACGTCCGCACGTAGCTCGGGGCGGGATCCGGACAGCCGACGAGGCGAAGCGTGACGACGTGGTGCGCGGGCACCATGCGCGTGTAGCTGGGGTGGAACTGATCGCCGTGCCCGTGCGCCACGAGCCACAGCCCGATGGCGTCGATCCGGTCCGCGACGACGAGGACGGGCCCGTCCGCCTCCTTCGCGAGGAAGTACCGCAGCGGGCGGTCGAGCGAGCGCGCGAGCCTCACCGTGATGCCGTCCACCCCGACGAGCGCGTACGAGCCGTCGAGAGCGGCGACCGCGTCCGGATTTCCCGAGGCGACGCGCGCGCGGGCCTCCTCGAGCTCGAGGCCCGTGAGAAGGTTGAGGGCGGGATCGGTGAGATCGACGACGCGCGCGAGGGAACGGTACATCGGACCACGAGCCTCCTCCGCGATCCTAGCGCGCCGGGAGCGGCCTGTCCGCCCGGCGGCCGATCCGTGTGAGCGCGAGGCCGGCAAGCACGACGGCGGCCGACAGGACCTTCTGCGCGTGGAAGCGCTCGCCCGTGAAGATCGCCGATGCGATGCCGGCGAGAACCGGCACGAGGAAGCCGAAGCTCGTCGCGTGCGCGACGCCAAGCGTACGCACGGCCCCGAGCCAGAGGCGGAAGGCGACGACGAGGGGGAGGAGCGCCGAGAGGACCACGATCGCCCACGCCGACGGGCTCACGCGCGCGTAGTCCTGCCGGAGCATGTCCGGCAGGGCGTACGCGAGGATCAGGACGGTTCCGCCGCCGAAGGCCGCGAGCTGGGCGCCGAGAGGCGAGAGGAACCGGCCGGCCCGCGCGGACGCCACGTTGTAGACGGCCCACGAGACGGCCGCTCCGAGGCACATGAGGTTTCCCGCCGTGCTGCCGAAGTCCGGCCCCCGGGCCGACGCGACGAAGAGCGCGACGCCGCCCCAGGCGACGAGCGACCCGGCACCCGCGAGAGGCGACATGCGCTCCCAGCCGAGGAGAACGACGAGCAGCACCGCGACGAGAGGCGAGACCGAGTTCAGGAGGGCCGCGGAAAAGCTGCTCGTCGAGGCGAGCCCGAGCGCGTAGAGCCACTGGTAGAGGCCGACGCCGGACAGGGCGAGGACGAGGCCGAGGCCCCGCGCGCCCGGCGGGGGCACGAGGCGTTCCCGCCGGACGAGCGCCTCGCCGAGGAGGAACGTCGTGGCGAGGACGAACCGCCATCCGGTGAAGGCCAGCGGAGAGAGCTCGCGAAACGCCACCTTCATGGCCGGGTAATTCACCGCCCAGATGACGACGGACGCGAGCGCGGCGAGGAGGGCGAGGGGTCGTCGCAGGGGCGCCGTCACGATCTCACTCTCCCATGAGGCCTGCTATATTCCCACGGCTTCTGCGGCCCGCCGGCGGCGTCCGGTCGAGGCCAGACGCGGAGGTCACCAAGAAGAGATGCTCGAAGCGCAGGGACTTTCAAAGTCGTTTTACGGAACGCCCGCGGTCACGGACGTGAGCTTCCGGGTCGAGAGCGGCGAGATTCTCGGTTTTCTCGGCCCGAACGGGGCCGGCAAGACGACCACGATGCGGATGATCACGGGCTTTCTCGCGCCGACCGCCGGCCGCGTCACGCTCGCGGACGTGGACGTCGCGGAAAAGCCTCTTCTGGCCAAGCGCTCCCTCGGATATCTCCCCGAGACGCTCGCGCTCTATCCCGAGATGCGGGTCCGGGAATACGTCTCCTTCCGTGCCGAGCTCTGCGGAGTGCCGGGGCGCGACGTGAGGGGGCTCGTCGACGAGGCGCTCGGAAAGTGCTTCGTGGACGACGTCGCGTCGACTCCGATCGGCAACCTCTCGAAGGGATACCGCCAGCGCGTCGGCCTCGCGGGGGCGCTCGTCCACAAGCCGAAGGTGCTCGTCCTCGACGAGCCGACCGTCGGCCTGGACCCGAGGCAGATCGTGAAGGTGCGCGAGCTGATCCGCGACCTGAGGAAGGACCACACGATCCTGCTTTCCACCCACATCCTTCCCGAGGCCGAGCTCGTCTGCGACCGGATCCTGATCATCGACAGAGGCCGCATCGTGGCGTCGGGAACGCCCGAGACGCTTCGCCACCAGATGTCGCAGATGCCCAGCGTGACCGTCGCCCTGAAGGGCGAGGTGCCCGAGGCCGATGCCGTGTTTCGCCGCCTGCCCGGCGTCTCGGGCTCGTCGCGCATCGGCGCGGGCGGCGAAACCCGCGTCACGCTCGACGGCGAGTCCGGCACCGACCTGCGCGAATCCGTCTTCAAGGAGGTCGTGACCCGCGGCTGGACGCTCCTCGAGCTCACGCCGCGCCAGGCGTCTCTCGAGGACGTCTTCGTGCGCCTCGTCTCGCGCGACGCCGCCGTCGAGGTCGACACGCAGCCGGGCCTGGGGCCGGGCACGGAGACGCCCGCCGCGGAGACGAAGGAGGCGCCGTGAGGGCTTTCGTCGCGATCGTCAAGCGGGAGTTCTTCTCGTACTTCGTCTCGCCGCTCGGGTACCTCGTGCTCACGTCGTTCCTGCTCGTGAGCGGGTGGGTGTTCATGGTGCTCGTCGGGGCCCTGAACTCGCCGGACACGCCGCGGATGGCGCTCATGTCCACGTTCTTCACGAACGTGTTCCAGTGGATCTTCCTGATGCTCATCTCGGCGATCATCGCGATGCGCCTCCTCACGGAGGAGCGCAAGTCGGGATCCATCGAGACCCTGCTGACGGCCCCCGTGTCCGAGGCGACGGTCGTGACGGCGAAGTTCACGGGGGCGTGGTGCTTCTTCCTCTTCCTGTTCGTCCCGACGGGGATCTACCCCCTCCTCCTCTCCCGCTTCGGGGGGCTCGACCTCGGGCCGGTTCTCGCCGGCTACCTCGGAATCGCGCTCATCGGCGCGCTCTTCATCGCCGCCGGCACGTTCGCCTCCGCGCTGACGAAGAACCAGATTCTCGCCGCGATCCTCTCGTTCGTCCTCATCCTCGGCAGCTTCATCATCGGGGTCGCGCGCGACTTTCTGCCTTTCCCCGAGGCGCGCGACGCGCTGAGCTACCTGAACATCCTCGAGCACATGGACGATTTCTCCCGGGGCATCGTGGACACACGCCGCATCCTCTACGTCGTCTCGACCGTCGTCTTCTTCCTCTTCCTCTCGACGCGCGCCCTCGAGGCGAACAAGGCCCGCTGAGATGGACGCCAGCACCGCGAAAGACACACCCTCGCGCTCCACCTAT
>DATGDV010000173.1:0-3716 GCA_035310685.1 Thermoanaerobaculia bacterium | reverse complement strand
CGGCGAGGGGCGCTCCTGCACGCTCATCGACGCCGGCACGTTCCGCACCCTCGACCTCGGGATCGAGGTCCCGCCGTCGCCGCTCGCGACCCTCTGCTCGCACGAGCAGTGGCAGGAGATCTACGCGCGGATCGGGGAGCTCGTCCGCGAGCACCGGACGACGCTCGTCTTCGTGAACACACGCAAGATGGCCGAGCGCATCGCGGCGCAGCTCACGCGCCTTCTCGGGGAGGACGCCGTGACGAGCCACCACGGCAGCCTCTCGAAGGCGCGGCGCCTCGACGCCGAGCAGCGCCTGAAGGCCGGGACGCTGCGCGCGCTCGTCGCGACGGCCTCGCTGGAGCTCGGGATCGACGTCGGCGACGTGGATCTCGCGATCCAGGTCGGGGCGACGCGCTCGATCGCGACGTTCCTCCAGCGGGTCGGCCGCGCCGGGCACGTGCTTCGAAAAATCCCGAAAGGGCGGCTCTTCCCTTTGACGCTCGACGAGCTCGTGGAAGGGGCGGCCCTTCTCGCGTCGATCCGCCGTTCCGTCCTCGACCGCACGCCGATGCCGCCGCGCCCGCTCGACATCCTCGCGCAGCAGATCGTCGCGGCCTGTGCCGGCGAAGCGTGGGAGGAGCGCGCCCTCTTCGATCTCGTACGCAAGGCCTGGCCGTATCGGGAGCTCTCGCGCGAGGAGTTCGACCGCGTCGTCGCCCTTCACACGGATGGCCGCCGCGCGCTGCTCCACCGTGACGGCGTGAACGGCCGCCTCATGGGGACGAAACGCTCCCGCCTGACGGCACTCATGTCGGGAGGCGCGATTCCCGACACGGCGGATTACCAGGTACGGCTCGAGCCGGAGGGGACACTCGTCGGGACCGTGAACGAGGACTGGGCCGTCGAGTCCAACGGCGGCGACATCTTCCAGCTCGGCAACGCCTCGTGGCGCGTCATCCGGGTCGAGCCGGGCATCGTCCGCGTCGCGGACGCGAAGGGCCAGCCGCCGTCTCTCCCCTTCTGGCTCGGAGAGGCGCCCGGGCGGACGAAGGAGCTCGCCGCGGAGATCGGGAGGATCCGGGAGCTGATCGCCCGGGAGGACGAGAGCGAAGAGGAAAGAGGAAGAGAAAGAGACTTCTTTGAAAGGGAAGAGGGGAACGCGGAATCAGGGGTGGCGCGCACCTCGCGCTCCCCGTCGCCCTCTTCACCTTCTAAGAATCTTTCTCTTCTCCGATCCGAATGCGGCGAGGCTGTGACGGAGGGCGCCGCGGTCCAGATCGTCGAGTACGTCGAGGCGGGACGGCAGGCGCTCGGAGCCGTCCCGACGCAGAAGCGCGTCATCCTCGAGCGCTTCTTCGACGAGAGCGGCGGCATGCAGCTCGTCGTGCACGCGCCGTTCGGCTCGAAGATCAACAAGGCGTGGGGACTCGCGCTCCGGAAACGCTTCTGCGTCGGCTTCGGCTTCGAGCTCCAGGCGGCCGCGAACGAGGAGGCCATCGTCCTTTCGCTCGGCCCTCAGCACAGCTTCGAGCTGCCGGAGGTCTTCGACTACCTGAACCCGGCCACGGCGCGCGAAGTCCTGATCCAGGCCGTTCTCCAGTCTCCTCTCTTCGAGACGCGCTGGCGCTGGAACGCGCAGCGCGCGCTCCTCCTCGACCGCACGAGGAACGGCAAGAGGGTGCCGGCGAACCTGCAGCGCATGCGCGCGAACGACCTCCTCGTCACGGCGTTTCCGCAGGTGATCGCGTGCGCCGAAACGCTTCCCGGCGGCCCCGTCGAGATCCCGATGGATCATCCGATCGTCGCGCAGACGATCGAGGACTGCCTCACGGAGGCGATGGACGTGGACGGCTTCCTGGAGGTGCTGCGCGGCCTGAAGGACGGATCGATCGAACGGCGCGCGGTGGACACGGCAGAGCCGTCCGCGTTCGCGCGCGGCATCCTGTCCGCGCAGCCGTACACGTTCCTCGACGACGCCCCGCTGGAAGAGCGCCGAACGCAGGCCGTCTTCTCGCGGCGGGTCCTCGACGCGCGCTCCGCGGACGAGATCGGCATCCTCGATCCCGAGGCGATCGCACGCGTCAAGGAAGAAGCCTGGCCGCAGCCCTCGAACGCGGAGGAAGTCCACGAAGCGCTCCTCTGGATGGGGTACGCCACCGCGGAGGAAGGCCGTCCCTGGGAAGCATGGCTGGACGAGCTCGCCGCCGCGGGTCGCGTCGCGCTCGAGGGCGGCCGCTGGTTCGCGACAGAAGCCTCGCGCGACCCGAAGACGGTGCTGAAGGGCCGCATGGAAGCGCTCGGGCCGATCTTCGCGGAAGACGCGGACGAGGCGGTGCTCCGTCAGCTCGAGGCCGAAGGCGCCGTCCTCCGCACGCGCATCGCGGGGCGCGCGGGCTGGTGCGACCGGCGCCTCCTCGCCCGCATCCACCGCTACACGCTCGACCGCCTGCGCAAGGAGATCGAGCCCGTCACCGCGGCGCAGTTCCTCCGGTTCCTCGCCTGCTGGCAGCACGCGGACGCGGAGCATCGCCTGGACGGCCCCCGCGGCGTCGCCCAGGTCGTCGCGCAGCTCGCCGGATTCGAGATCCCCGCCGCCGCGTGGGAAGGCAGCATTCTTCCGGCGCGCGTGCGGGGCTACAAGCGCGAGTGGCTGGACCAGCTCACGCTCTCGGGCGAGATCGTGTGGGGCCGGCTCTGGGGCGCCGCCCCGGGTCCCACGCGGAAGACGCCGATCTGCCTCGTGGAGAGACGCGACCTGGACGAGTGGTCCGCGCTCGCCGCGCAGATCCCCGCCCGGGAGCCCT
The DNA here is from genome assembly GCA_035310685.1 of Thermoanaerobaculia bacterium. GTDB lineage: Bacteria > Acidobacteriota > Thermoanaerobaculia > UBA5066 > UBA5066 > Fen-183. Next base: position 930 of record DATGDV010000173.1, on the reverse strand, counting down.
CCGGGAAGGCGCTCGAGGTCCAGGAAGCGCTCGCCAGGAAAGGCGCGATGTTCTTTCAGGAGCTCGCGCGCGCGGCGAACCTGCCGCCCACGTTCGTCGAGGAAGGCCTGAGCGAGCTGATCGCGCTCGGGCGTGCCACGTGCGACTCGTTCAGCGGCCTCCGCTGGCTGATCGTTCCGGCGTCGAAACGAAAGACCGCGGTCCTCTCGACCGGGCGCTGGAGCCTCCTCTCGCGCGAGGCGCCGTCTCCCCCGACGGCCGAGTTCGTGGCCCGCCGCCTCCTGCTGCGCACCGGGGTCGTCTTCCGGAAGACGCTCGCGCGCGAGAAGCAGCCTCTCCCGTGGCGCGACGTCGCGCGCGTTCTTCGCACGCTGGAGGCCCGCGGCGAGGTTCGCGGCGGGCGCTTCGTCGCCGGCTTCGACGGCGAGCAGTACGCGCTTCCGGAAGCCGTCGCGCTGCTCAGAGCCGTCCGAAAGCGCATGAATCAGCCCGGCGACCTTCCGCCCGTGCTCGTCTCGGCGGCCGACCCCTTGAATTTCCAGGGAATCCTCACGCCCGAGGACAGGGTGCCTCCGGCGGCGCGGCGCGAGCTGCGGGTGGCGTGAGGGGTGGCTCGCACGATCGCGCTCGCCCTGACCGCGCTCTTTCTCGCGCAGCCCGTCCGGACCAGCACGCCCCGGCCGGCGGGGAATCCGCTCGTCCCCGGAGGCACGGAGTTCGCGCTGGAGCTGCACCGGCGCGTCCGTGGCGAAGGCCCGAACGTCTTCTTCTCCCCGTTCAGCATCTCGGAGGCGTTCGCGATGGCCTATGTCGGGGCGCGCGGGGAGACGGCGCGTCAGATGGCGAAGGCCCTCCACTTCCCCGAGGCGGACGAGGTTCCCGCGGGATTCCGTGATCTCGAGCGACGCGTCGCCGCGATCCGGGCGCGGG
>DATGDV010000172.1:0-3139 GCA_035310685.1 Thermoanaerobaculia bacterium | reverse complement strand
GCAATGTTTTACATGGCAAGTGATGTGCCACACGACGACCAGGCCGGACTCGATTCGACATTGAATTTCCGGGTCTCGATAGAAGTGAAATGACCCAACAGCATAAGCCCTCCCGTGAGCGGGCTCACGCTCGAGAGCCTGGAAGAAGGGTTAGCGTGGAAGCGGGCCAGGTTCGCGATCCGACATTTCTTGGTCGACGCGCTCGTGGGACCGACGAAAAACGCGGGGGAGCGACTAAGATCGTCGGCCCGTTCCGGGCGTGCGAGGGACGCCATGCCGACGCGGATCGAGAAAGACACGATGGGAGAGATCGCGGTCGCCGCCGACCGCTACTGGGGCGCGCAGACGCAGCGCTCTCTCCAGAATTTCGAGATCGGCGACATTCGGTTCACGCGCCCGATGATCCGTGCCTTCGGCATCCTGAAGAAGGCCGCGGCCGAGGTGAACCAGGAGCTCGGCCTGCTGCCGTCGGACCGCGCGAAGCTCATCGCGGCCGCCGCGCAGGAGGTCATCGACGGGAAGCTCGACGCGCACTTTCCCCTCGTCGTCTTCCAGACCGGGAGCGGGACGCAGACGAACATGAACGTGAACGAGGTCATCGGCAACCGCGCGATCGAGATGGCGGGCGGCCTGATGGGCTCGAAGGTTCCCGTTCATCCGAACGACGACGTGAACAAGTCGCAGTCCTCGAACGACACGTTCCCGACCGCGATGCACATCGCGGCCGTCTCGGAAATCGAGGAGAGGCTTCTCCCCGAGGTGAAGAAGCTGCGCGACGTCCTCGACGGCAAGGCGCGGGCCTTCGAGGACGTCGTGAAGATCGGCCGCACGCACCTGCAGGACGCCGTGCCGCTGACGCTCGGCCAGGAGATCTCCGGCTGGGTGTCGCAGCTCGACCACGGGATCACACATGTCCGACAGGCGCTCCCTCACCTCCTCGAGCTCGCGATCGGCGGAACGGCCGTGGGCACGGGACTCAACACGCATCCCGAGTACGCGGTCCGCGTCGCGAAGCGCGTCGCGGAGATGACGGGCCATCCCTTCGTCTCGGCGCCGAACAAGTTCGAGGCGCTGGCGGCGCACGACGCGCTCGCGTTTGCCTCCGGCGCCCTCCGCACGCTCGCGGGCTCGCTGATGAAGATCGCGAACGACGTGCGCTGGCTCGCCTCCGGGCCGCGCTGCGGCATCGGCGAGCTTCGCATCCCCGAGAACGGGCCCGGGAGCTCCATCATGCCCGGAAAGGTGAACCCCACCCAGGCCGAGGCCCTCACGATGGTCGTCGTCCAGGTCTACGGAAACGACGCCGCCGTCGCGTTCGCCGCGAGCCAGGGCAACTTCGACCTGCACGTCTACAAGCCCGTGATGATCCACAACGTGCTCGAGTCGACGCGACTCCTCGCGGACGCCTGCCGCAGCTTCCGCGTTCACTGCGCCGAGGGGCTCGAGGCGGACCGCGCGCGCATCGGCGACCTCCTGAAGAAGTCCCTCATGCTCGTCACGGCCCTGAATCCGCACATCGGGTACGACAAGGCGGCGGCGATCGCGAAGAAGGCGCACAAGGAGGGCCTGACACTCAGGGAGGCCGCCCTCGAGCTCGGTTTCCTGACTGCGGAACAGTTCGACGCCTGGATCGATCCTTCCAAGATGGTGGGGCCTGGGGGCACTGGCTAGCAAAGGGGCGGGCGGGCGGCCCGCGCAAGCCCTGGCCGTCCTTGCCCTCGCAGGGCTTGCGAGTCTCACGGGAGGCGCCATGCCCGCCGGGACTCTCTTCGAGGTGCGAGCGCCGGACGGAATGGTCACGGGAGAAGTGCGCCTCCAGGCGGTCACGCGTGACAGCGAGGTCAAGTTCGTGAAGTGGCAGATCGAGGAATTTTCGCGGACCACCCGGCGCCCGTTCGAGCTCTTCCTCGACGTCGGCCCCCTGCCGCAGGAAAGGACCGTGGTCGCGCTCGCGCTCGACCGCGACCGCCATCCGCTCTATCGCGTCGAATCGCTCCTCAACGCGGGGGGGCGGCGCCTCACCCTGCAGTTTCTCGCCCCGCTCGACGGGCAGCGCCTCTCGGGGCCGGTGACGGCGTTCGTGCGCGCCCTCGCGCCCGCGGCCGACTCGCTGGCCTCGGTCACGCTCGACGTGGACGGACGGAACATCCCGCTGGAGGGTGACGGCGAGATCAGGAGCGCCAGCCTCGACGTGCCCGCCGCTCCCTCCGTTCTCACGGCGCGCGTGAAGACGGCGCTCGGCCGCGCCGCCGAGCGTTCGATCCTTCTGAACGGACGCGGGCTGCAGGCTTCGCTCGACGCCCACGTCGTCGAGCAGATGGTCGCCGTCGTGAAGCACGGAGAGCCCGTGGAGGATCTCGAGGCGTCGGACTTCCAGGTGCGCGACGACCGCGGGACCTGTGAGATCCGCGAGGCGAGGCTCGTCCGTGACGGCAGCCTCGCGGTCGGCATCGCGATCGACACGTCCCAGAGCCTTCTCTTCACGCAGGAGCTCCGCAACGCCGTGGCGCATCGATTCCTCGAGACGCTAGGCTCTCGCGACACCGTGTTCCTCCAACGGTTCGGGGTCACCGTCGCGCATGTCCTCGACTGGACGACGTCGCGCCGGGCCCTGGAGGAGGCCGCTCTCGCGCTCGGGGAGGATCCCGTCGCCGGCACCGTCCTTCACTCGGCGATCGTCGACGCTCTGTACCAGCTCCGGGGGGGAGAAGGCGCGCGCGCCCTCCTGCTCGTCACGGACGGGAACGCGTTCGAGGACGACGTCACGGAAGAGCACGCGCTCGCGTTCGCCCGCCAGGCCGGCGTCCCGATCTTCGCTCTCGCGCTCCCCTGGACGGCGGACGTCCAGCAGGTGAAGCGCCACAGGGACGACAGCGGAAAGATCGTCGAGGAGCTGAACGTGAAACACGTCTCGCTCCCCCCGAACCGCGCCGTCCTCGAGCGCTTCACGGGCGCGACCGGGGGCCGCACGTACGTCGTCCCCAGCGCCAGCGGCCTTGACGAGGTCTTCGCGAAGCTCGAGCGCGACCTCAGGACCCGTTATCTCGTCTCGTTCGTGAGCAACGCGAAACGCACCGGCTCGTTCCACCCCGTCACGATCCGCGCCTCGCATGGAACCGTGCGCACGGCCCCGGGGTTT
>DATGDV010000171.1:0-10771 GCA_035310685.1 Thermoanaerobaculia bacterium | reverse complement strand
CCGCGACTCGTTCGCGCCGCCGAAGACGACGGGGCGGCAGGACGTGCTCGACAAGTACCGGCTCGTCTTTCGCCACACGCGCGCGGGACGACTCGCGGACGTCCAGGAGTTCGAGCATCTCTCGTTTCCGGTCTCGCGGTTCGACCCGCGGCTCCTCGAGCGGCTCCTCGACGGAGCCTCGATGACCGTCGAGAGGCGTGGGTCCGAGGTCGTTCTCCACCACCTCTTCACGGAGAGGAGGCTCACGCCGCTCGACGTTTTTCTGCGCGAGGCTTCGCCTGAAACGGCGCGCACCGCCGCCATCGACTTCGGGGAGTCCATCCGGGACCTCGCGAAGGCGAACATCTTCCCCGGCGACCTTCTGCCCAAGAACTTCGGGCTGACGCGCCACGGCCGCGTCGTCTTCTACGACTACGACGAAATCTGCTTCCTCACCGACGTGAATTTCCGCGAGCTGCCGCCCGACCTGGAGGAGGTCGCCTGGTTCGGGGAACAACCGCCGTTCTGGGTGGGTCCGGGCGACGTTTTTCCCGAGGAGTTTCTGACGTTCATGGGCCTGCGCGGGGCCGCCCACGAGGCCTTCCTCGAGCAACACTCGGATCTCCTCGGAGTGCGCTTCTGGCTCGACATCCAGAGCCGCCAGCGCGCGGGCGAGATCGTGGACGTCTTTCCGTACCCCCGCGAGAGACGGCTCCGGCCGGACCGCCCCTGAGCGAAAAGCGGGTCCTCGAGTCAGGCGCGGACTCGAGGACCCTCGCCCGGGCTACTCGATGACGTGGATGTTGCGCTTCGCGCACATCTCCTTCAGGACCTTCGGCCACACGGTCACGCTGACCTCGCCGAGGTGCGCCTTCCGGAGGAGCAGCATCAGGACCCGCGACTGGCCGATGCCGCCGCCGATCGAGAGCGGGAGCGTGCCGTTCACGATCCCCTGGTGATAAGGGAACTTCAGGAAATGGAGCTGGTGCGTGAGCTCGAGCTGCTTCGTGAGCGTCTCGGCGTTCACGCGAATGCCCATGGACGACAGCTCGTGCCGCCGCTTCGTGATCGGGTTCCAGACGAGGATGTCGCCGTTCAGGCCGTGCATGACCCGGCCGTCCTTCGTGTGCGTCTCACTGACCCAGTCGTCGTAATCCGCTGCCCGCATCTCGTGCGGATAGCCGTCCTTCAGCGTCCATCCGATGCCGTAGATGAAGACGGCGGGATGCTCCTTGAGGATCGCGGTCTCACGCGCCTTCCGCGGCAGATCCGGGAACCGGTCGAGGATCTCCTCGGCGTGCAGGAAGACGAGCTTCTCGGGCAGGCGCGGGAGCTTCCGCTTCTTCAGGTCCGGATAGTTGTCGAGGGCGAAGCCCTCCGCGCCCACGATCACCTTCCAGATGCCCTCGACGGTCTTCGTGAGGAAGTCGAGGTTGCGCTCCGCGGGCGTGATGACCTTCTCCCAGTCCCACTGGTCGACGTAGGCGCTGTGATCATGGTCGAGGAAATAGTCCTTGCGGACCGCGCGCATGTCGGTGACGAGCCCTTCGCCCGGATTCATCCCGAATTGCTTCAGCGCGATCCTCTTCCATTTCGTCGCCGCCTGGACGACCTGCGCGTCGATCGGATGCTTGTCGTTGTCGTTCGCGACGTGGAACGTCACGGGCCCGCGCGAGCCGTCACGGTCGAGGTAGTCGTTCACGCCGCTCTCGGCGTCGACGATGAGGGGGACCTCCACCCGCATGAGGTTCAGCTCGCGGCAGAGGCCGTCTTCGATGTACCTCTTGACGGCCGTGATCGCAAGCTGCGTCTTTTTCGGGTCGAGAAGCGGCGTGTAGTCGGCCGGAAGGACTTTTTCCAGTTCCTCGTAGCTTCCGATGCCCGGGCCGGCGAGATCGGCTTTCTTGTCGAGAACTTCGGTCTTGAGCTTCGCCATGAGACGTCCTTTCTCTGGGACTATCGGGGAGCACAACGTCCCAGAGAGAAGGTGGGCCCGGAGAACCCGCCGGGAGACCGGTGCAGATGCATCAGTGGCCGGTCGTTCGGCCGCCGTTCACCTATGATTCGCGCCCACGAAGGAGGTCAGCCATGTCCAGCGCCAAATCCACGGTGCCCGCTGTGGGAGAGAAGATCACGATCTCGGGCGGGAAGCTCCAGGTTCCCGACCGGCCCATCGTCCCCTTCATCGAGGGGGACGGGACGGGTCCGGACATCTGGCGCGCCGCCGTGCGCGTCCTCGACGCCGCCGTCGCGAAGGCGTACGGGGACAGGAGGCAGATCCAGTGGACGGAGACCTACGCCGGGCAGAAGGCGTACGACCGCCTGAAGACGTGGCTCCCGGACGAGACGATCGAGGCGTTCCGCGACTACCTCGTCGGCATCAAGGGTCCGCTCACGACGCCCATCGGCGGTGGCATCCGCTCGCTGAACGTCGCGCTGCGCCAGATCCTCGATCTCTACGTCTGCCTGCGTCCCGTGCGCTGGTTCCGGGGCGTGCCCTCCCCCGTCAGGCATCCCGAGAAGGTGGACATGGTCATCTTCCGGGAGAACACCGAGGACATCTACGCGGGAATCGAATTCGCCGCCGGAACCGACGAGGGAAAGAAGGTCGCCGCGTTCCTGAAGGAGAACTTCCCGGCGCAGTACAAGAAGCTCCGTTTCCCCGACACGACCAGCTTCGGCGTGAAGCCCATTTCGAAAGGGGGCAGCGAGCGTCTCATTCGCTCCGCGATCCAGTACGCGATCGCGCAGAAGAGGAAGAGCGTGACGTTCGTCCACAAGGGAAACATCATGAAGTTCACGGAAGGCGCTTTCCGGAATTACGGCTACGCCCTCGCCGAGAGCGAGTTCAAGGCCCAGACGTACACCTGGGACCAGTGGGAGAGGACGAAGAAGGAGAAAGGGGAACCCGCCGCGAACGCCGAGCAGAAGGAGGCGCTCCAGGGCGGGAAGATCCTCGTCAAGGACGCGATCACGGACATCACGCTCCAGCAGGTGCTCACGCGTCCGGACGAGTTCGACGTCATCGCGACGATGAATCTCAACGGCGACTATCTTTCCGACGCGCTCGCCGCGCAGGTCGGGGGCATCGGCATCGCGCCGGGCGGGAACATCAACTACACGACCGGCCATGCAATCTTCGAGGCGACGCACGGCACGGCGCCGAAATACACGAACCTCGACAAGGTCAATCCCGGCTCCGTCGTCCTGTCGGGCGAGATGATGCTGCGGTACATGGGCTGGAACGAAGCCGCCGATCTCGTCCTGAAGGGCATGGACGGGGCGATCGCGGCCCGGACCGTCACCTACGACTTCGCGCGCCAGATGGAGGGCGCCACCGAGGTGTCGTGCAGCGGCTTCGGAGATGCGATCATCAAGCACATGGGGAAGTGACGAAGGCCGCGAACGTGACGATGAAGGTCCTCGTTCTGGGCGGCACGGGCACCGTCGGCTCGCAGGTCGTGCGGGAGCTTCTCTCTCGCGGCGCGGACGTCTCCGTCCTCACGCGTGACCTCGAGAAGCCTCTCCCTCCGGGCGTCCGGGCGATCGAAGGCGATCTGCTCGATCCCGCCACGGCGCGGTCGGCGTTCGCCGGCATGGACGGCATCTTCCTGCTCAACGCCGTCAGCGCGACCGAGTGCCATGAGGGGCTGATGGCCGTCAACGGCGCGCGCCTCGGCGGCGTGAAGAAGATCGTCTACCTGTCCGTGCACGAGGTGGACAAGGCGCCCCATCTTCCCCACTTCGGGGCGAAGCTCGCCGTCGAAGCGGCGATCCGGGCCGCCGGAATCCCGTTCACGATCCTCCGCCCGAACAACTTCTTCCAGAACGACGTCTGGACCAAGGACGCCCTCCTCGGCTTCGGGGTCTATCCGCAGCCGATCGGCCAGGTCGGGCTTTCACGCGTGGATGTGCGAGACATCGCGGAGGCCGCCGCCATCGTTCTCACGTCGGGTGGAAACGAGGGCCGGACGATCAATCTCGTCGGACCGGAGCTTCACACGGGCACGTCGACGGCGGAAATCTGGGGGAATGTCCTCGGCCGGAGGATCACGTACGCCGGTGACGATCTGGACGCGTGGGAAAAGCAGTCGCTCGCGTTTCTCCCCGCCTTCATGGTCTTCGACTTCCGTCTCATGTACGCGTTCTTCCAGGAGCACGGGCTCAAGGCGACGGCCCAGGACGTCGAGCGACAGACGGCGCTCCTCGGGCATCCGCCGCGGCGCTTCGAGGACTTCGCGGCGGAGACGGCGCGCGCCTGGAGCGTCTGAGCACTTTCGGAAGGGGGAATCGCTCCATGAAAAAGCCGGGGCCCCTCGTGGGCGTCGTCATGGGCTCGACATCCGACTGGGAGACGATGAAGCACGCCGACGAGCTGCTGACGCGGTTCGGCGTCGCCCACGAATGCCGCGTCATGTCGGCTCACCGGAGCCCGAAGCTCACCGCCGCGTGGGCCGCGACCGCCGAGAAGCGGGGGCTCGCCGTGATCATCGCCGCCGCCGGCGGCGCCGCTCATCTCGCGGGGGTTCTCGCCTCGCACACGATTCTGCCCGTGCTCGGCGTTCCGATGGAAAGCGCTTCCCTGAAGGGTCTCGACTCGCTTCTTTCGACGGTTCAGATGCCCGCCGGTGTCCCCGTCGGAACGCTCGGCATCGGAAGGTCCGGCGCCGCGAACGCCGCCCTCCTCGCCGTCGCCGTTCTGGCGGTCGCGGATCCCAAGCTCCGCGCGAAGCTCAAGAGGTTCCGCGCCGGCCAGGAGAGGGCCATCCGCGCGCAGAGGTTGCCATGATCGTCATGCGTCGATTCGCGCCACCGTTGCTTGCCCTCGTCGCGGCCGGCTCCGCGTTCCTCGCGGCGGCCGCCTCCGGCATCCCGGAGACGCTGAAGCCGGAGGAGATCCTGAACTACCGCAAAGCCGGCGCGGCGCTCGCGACCGCCGGCAAACCCTCGGCGGAGACGCTCGCGAAGCTGAAGGACCTCGGGTTCCGCACGGCAGTCGATCTCAGGCAGCCGGCCGAGGGAGTCGAGGGGGCCCGCAAGGCGGTCGAAATGCAGGGGTTGAAGTTCGTGTCGGTTCCCGTCTCGCCCGGGACCTTCCGCGCGGACGACGCGAAGAAGGTCGCCGCGGTCCTCGACGACGAGAAGGCCGCTCCCGTTCTCCTCTATTGCTCGAGCTCGAACCGCGTCGGCGGCGTGATCGCGGCCATCGAGGGCCTCAGGGGCAGGCCGCACGACGAGGCTCTCGCCGCCGGGAGGAAAGCGGGCCTCAGGAGCGCGGCGATGATCGAGGCCGTGGAGCGTGTCCTCGCGGAGAAGTGAAGGCGAAACTCTTCACGTCAGGCGGCTTCCTTCGAGAGCGCGTCGACGACGCGTTCGAGCTTCATTCCGCGGCTTCCCTTCACGAGAAGAACGTCGCCCGCGGCGAGGCACGGCCTCAGCCACGCGAGAAGAGGATCGATCTCGGTGAAGTGGGCCGAGGGCCGAGAGGAGGGAGAGGAAGAATATTCCTCGAAGGCCGACCGGGAGCGAGGCCCGAAGAAAACGGCCAGCTCGACCGTTCCACGCGCCTTCCTTCCGAGCGTCCGGTGCGCCTCCTCTTCGAAGGCTCCGAGTTCCAGCATGTCGCCGAGAACCGCGATCGCGCGTCCCGCGCCGCCCTGCTTGAGCCCCGCGAGCGTCGCGAGCGCGGCCTCCATCGACGCGGGTGACGCGTTGTAGCAGTCGTCGAGGATCGTGACCCCCCCCGCGCCGGCCACGAGCCGGGACCGATGCGAATAGGGCGTCGCTGCGGCAAGGCCGCGGGAGATTTCCTCGAATGAAAAAGAAAGAGCCCGCGCTACAGCCGCTGCGGCGGCTGCATTCATTGCGTTGTGCTCCCCGACAAAGCCAAGCCTGACGGTGACCCTGCGGAGCTGTAGGTTTCCGCCGAGGTGCCCGCCCTCGGAACGACCATTCCACTCTTCCCCTTCTAAGCAAATCTCTTGACCCTTGACCCCAAGAGCCGTCACCCGGGAAAGACGAACGTCCGCGACAGGACTCCTACCAAAGAAAATCTTCTTCACGCCGCTCGCCACTCGCTCCGCCTGCGCCATGGAGCGCGCGTCGTCCGCGTTGACGACGGCGACGGCGCCCGGAAGGAGCCCGCGGTAGAGCTCGCCCTCCGCCTCGGCGACGCCGTCGAGGTCCTTCAGAAACTCGAGGTGCTCGGCGGCCACGAGCGTCAGGACACCCGCGTCCGGGCGGGTCATCGCGGTGATCCGCTGGAGCTCGCCCGGCGACGACATGCCAAGCTCAACGACTGCGGCGCGATGCTCGCTCCGGAGGGAGAGAAGCGTCAGCGGGACGCCGATCTCGTTGTTGAAGTTCCCTTCCGTGGCGAGCGCCGGGCCGCGCGTCCTCAGGATCGCCGCCACCATCTCCTTCGTCGTCGTCTTGCCGGCCGATCCGCCGACCGCGGCGACGGGAATCGAAAACCGGCTCCGGTGAAAAGCCGCGAGAGCCCCGAGCGCCGAGAGCGTGTCGTCGACCTCGAAGAGCGGGAGTCCCCACACCCGCGGCGTCCCCTTCCTCACGACCGCGGCCACGGCGCCTTTCGCGGCCGCCTCGGCGAGAAACGCGTGACCGTCGAACCGCTCGCCCTTCAGGGCCACGTAGAGCGCCCCGGGACGCAGCGTGCGCGTGTCCGTCGAAACGGAGGAAAACGCGGGAGGAAAGGCGTCGGCTCGAGAAGCCGCCGTCGCGCGCGCGACGTCCTCCGCCGTGAAGACTGTCTCAGTCGAGGCCGTAGCGCGTCTCCTCGAGGATGTAGTCGACGACCGCCGGCAGGCTCTGCGTCCTTTCGTAGATCTCGCGCTGGCGGTCCGCGCCCGTCCGGCGCGCGAGGATCGTGTGGACGTATTCGACCTCCTTCCGGGAACCGAGCTCGTCCACGACGTCGTCCACGAACTCCAGGAGCTCGCCCAGGAGCGAGGCGAACGGCACCTCCTCCTTCTTCCCGAAGTCGATGAGGTCGCCGTCGATGCCGAAGCGCGCCGCGCGGGTCTTGTTCTCGCTGATGAGGGCCCGCGGGTAGAGCCGGAACGTGAGGTTGCGGTCGTACAGCTTCCAGAGCTTCACCGTGATCGCCTGGAACAGCGCGGCGAGGCAGATCGTCTCGTCCACGCGCATCGGGATGTCGCAGATCCGGAACTCGAGCGTCGGGAAGAACGGGTGCGGGCGCACGTCCCACCAGATCTTCTTCGGGTTGTCGATGCAGTTCGTCTTCACCAGCGTCTCGACGTAGCTCATGTAATCGGCCCACGAGGAGTACTCGTCCGGGATCCCCGTGCGCGGAAACCGGTCGAAGACCTTCGCACGAAAGCTCTTCCAGCCGGTGTCGTGTCCGGACCAGAACGGCGAGTTCGTCGAGAGCGCGAAGACGTGCGGCAGGAAGTAGCGCACGGCGTTCTGCAGCGCGATCCGCGTCTCCTCGTGCTCGATGGCCACGTGCACGTGGAGCCCGAAGATCAGGTTGCCGCGCGCGATCGCCGCGAGGTCGTAGAGGATTCTCTCGTAGCGCGGGTTCGGCGTGATGGGAACTTCCGACCAGTGCGTGAAGGGATGCGTCCCGGCAGCGCCGATCGCGAGGCCCGCCGACCCCGTGAGCGCCACGAGCTCCCGCCTGAGGTTCGTGACGTCGGCTCGCGCCTCGACGATGTCCTTGCAGATTCCCGTCCCGACCTCGACGACCGACTGGTGGAACTCCCGCTTGATCTTGTCCTTGAGACGCAGCTCGCCGGCCGCGAAGAGCTCCTGGATGTGCGACTTGAGCGCGCGCGTCGCGGGATCGATGATCTGGAACTCCTCCTCGATCCCGAGGGTGAAGGACGGGCGCGGCGCTCCCACGACTCAGCCCGCCCGGTGCGCCGGGCTCATTTCGCGATGCCCAGGAGCTCCGGCCAGGTGCCGAGGCTCTCGAACGGACGCGGGTGCCTCGCGCGGTCGAGAAGTAACTCCGCCATCGCGCGGACGATCCAGTCGAAGTTCTCCTGACCCACCGAGGCGACGTCAGCGTCGGGCGCGCAGTTCATGAAGTCGATCGCGTAGGGAACGCCGTCGCGCACGGCGAACTCCACCGTGTTCAGGTCGTACCCGAGGGCCTGGCACAGGGCGAGCGCCCCCTCCGACACGCGTTCGACGAGCGCCGCGGGCACGGCCCGGCCGCGGGCCGCCTCGTAGCGCAGGTGGTGCGGCTGCTTCGGGTCGTATCCCATGATGCGCACGCGCTTCCGTCCCACGACGTAGCACCGATAGTAGTCCGTGAACTCGATGGCTTCCTGCGCCATCATCTCGAGGTCCCGCGTCTTGTCGTAGGCGGCGAAGAACTCGTCCGGCGCGTCGCATTTCCAGACGTCCTTCCAGCCGCCGCCGTTCGCGGGCTTCAGGAAGATCGGGAAGCCGAGGTAGGAGAACACGCGGTCCCAGTCGACCATCTCGAGGTTGCGGAAGGACTTCTCGGTCGTGTTCGGCGGGCGCTCCTTGTGCGGCAAAAGGACGGTCTTCGGCACGGCGACGCCCGCCGCGAGCGCAACGACGTTGTCGAAGAACTTGTCGTCCGCAGACCACCAGATCGGGTTGTTCACGACGTCCACGCCGCGGGCGACCGCGCACTTCAGAAACGTCCGGTAGAAAGGGACCTCGTGACTGATGCGGTCGAGAATGACGGAATCCTCGAAGGACTGCTCCTGCGTGAGGTGCGAGATCTTCACCGGGCCGCATTCGATCGCCTCGCCGCTCTTCTTCGCGAGGGTGTTGATCTCGTTCATCAGGGCCCAGGGAAAGGTATCCTCCATGCCGAAGAGGATCCCGATCCGCCTGTTCGCCACGTCCGTCATCACGTTCTCCCGCGCGCGCGCCGCGGGCGCATCCTAACGGAGCGGCGAAGCCGAGCGCAAAGGAGTTGGTTAGACTCTGCGCATGAAGCGTGAATACGGGTGCTGGGAGAGCGTCGCGCTCTCGAGACCCATGGAGTTCCTCTGGTTCGGCGACCGCGGGCGGCCCGTGCTCTTCTTCCCGACGTCGATGGGCCGCTTCTACCAGAACGAGGATTTCGGCCTCACGGGGGCGCTCGCCCACAAGGTCGACGCCGGATGGCTCCAGCTCGTCTGCATCGATTCCGTGGACGCCGAGAGCTGGTACAACAAGACGATCCCGCCCGCGGAGCGCGTGCGGCGCCACGACGACTACGACCGCTACCTTCGTGACGAGATGCTCCCGTACATCACGTCGCGGACCGGCGGGAACATCGCGGCCGTCGGCGCGTCCTTCGGCGCATACCACGCGGCGAACGTGGCGGCCCGATACCCGGGCGTCGTCACGAAGGCGATCTGCTTCTCCGGCATGTACGACGTGTACCAGTTCCTCGACGGCTACTGGGACGACACCTGCTACTTCCACACGCCGACGGCCTACATCGCGGGCATGGACGACGCGTGGAAAGCCAGGCTTCGCGAGGTGGAATGGGTCGTCGCGACCGGCGAGAACGACTCGCTCGTCCGTCAAAATCGCGAGTTCGCGGCCCTGCTCGAGCGCCAGGGACAGCGCGTCCAGGCCGAGTTCTGGCCCGGCGTCTTCGGCCACGACTGGCCGTTCTGGAAAGAGCACATCGGCCGCTTCATCTGAAGGCGGCCGCGCCCGGTCAGGCTTTCTTCTTCGGCGCCGGCGGCTTCGCGCGCAAGGACCTCAATCGCCTCTCCGCCTGTCCCGCCCTCCTGCGTGCTTCGCTCGCTTCATCCCTCGGCCCAAGGATGCCGCGGATCGCCGCGAGAGCGCTCCAGCCCTCCGGGCGGAACGGTGCGAGGCGCGCCGCCTCCTCCGCCGCGGCGAGCGCCTCCTCGAAGGCTCCGCGCCGTTCGAGATGCCGTGCGTGGGCCGTTGCGATCTCCCACGACTCCGGGAACGCCTTTCGTCCCCTCGCGAGGAGCGCGACACCTTCTTCGGCCCTTCCGGTCCACTCCCGATACCGCGCGAGCGTCAGGAAATCGACCGGCTCGCATCGCGCGGCGTCCGCGATGACCTTCTCGAAGAAGCTCATCGCCGCGTCGTCCATCACCCGCCGCCCGTCCGTCTCCACGCCGAGGACGAAGCCTTCCGCGAACGCGAGCGCGCGATGCCGCGCGAGCGCCACGCTGTCGGGAAACAGGGCGAGCGAGCGATTGCACTGCGCCAGGCAGGCTCCGTATTCGCGAAGCGCGAGGAGGCACTTCGCGAGGAGCTCGGCGGCTTCCCGTGCCTGGCGCGGGTCCGGCGTCTCCGTGACTCCTTCGAGGACCACGCGAGCCTCCGTCCACTGCTCGAGCGCCGCGTACGCCCGCGCGAGCGGCAGCTTCCAGGACGGATCGTGAGGCGCCTTCTCTCGCGCCTCCGAGAGGAGCGCGACCGCTTCATGCAGGGAGGAGAACCCTTCGGGAAGACGCGCCTCGGGGACACGGGCGGCCTGCTCGACGAGCAGCCCGGCCGCCGTCGAGAGGGAACCGGCGTCGCGTGAGGCGGCGAGCCTTTGACGTGCCGTGGCGACCGCATCCGAGAGCAGCCCCTGCGCCCGCTGCGCTTCGAGGAGCCCTTCGAGGAGCGCCGGGTTCCCTTCGTGCACGGTGAGCCCGGCCCGCGCCGCGCGTTCGGCGAGCGCCGCGTGACCGAGGGCGAGATGCGCCCGCGCCAGAGAGATGAACACCTCCGCGGGCCTCTCCGTGGCCCCGGAGAGCGCGTCGAGCACGGGAAGGGCCTCCTCGCTGCGGCCCAGCTCGATCAGGCC
>DATGDV010000170.1:0-4911 GCA_035310685.1 Thermoanaerobaculia bacterium | reverse complement strand
AGCGCGCGTCGCGTGCGGAAAGTCCGAGGGCCTGGGCGAGGCGTCGCGCGGGATCGACGGTCAGGACGAGGGCGCTCCGCCCGCGGCGCGCCGCCGCCAGTCCGAGCGCGGCCGCGAGCGTGGTCTTCCCGACGCCCCCGGGGCCGGTGAGGACGATCAGCTTCTCGCGGTCCAGCCAGGGGCTCAGGTCCAGGGGAGCCGAGCCGCGGGGAACGAACGAGAGGAGAGAGGCGGGCGTGGACTTTCTGCCTTCCCGGTCCGAGGGACGGGCGGTGCGCCTCGGGCGGCCTTCACGCGAAGGCGCCGCCGAGTTTTCTTCGAAGGCGGTGAGGAACGCGGAAAAAAACTGCGAGGCCTGCGCGGCGACCTGGTCTTGCCCGCCGGGCGCGGGAGGCTCGGGACCATTCGAAGAAATATTCCGGGTCTCTTCGAACGCTTCAGATTCGATCTCCGGAATCTCGATCAGCGGGATGGTCGTGTCCCTCCCGAGCGGAGCTTCCTCTCTTCCTCCTCTCCCGATCCGGTTCAGGACGACGAGGGCGGTCGTGAGATCGGCCTTCTCGCGGGCGCCCTCGATCAATTCCTCGGTCTCCTTCGCGGAGAAGTCCTCGGGCTCGGACACGACGACGAGCGCCGCGTCCTTCGGCTGGGAAAGAAGAGCGTCGAGCCATTCCGCGAGCTTCCGGACGGGTCCCGCCGGAACCGTGGCGAGGAGGGTGCGTGGGAGCGCGACGAGCGAGAGCGCGTGGCCGGTCGCCGGAGCATCCAGGACGATGAGGTCGACCTTCTTCTCGCGGGCGGTCGACTTTTTCCGCTTGAAGATCTCGCGGATCTTTCCCAGGAGGAGGAGGTCGGGGAGCCCCGGCGTCGCCCGCGTGAAGAACCGGAACGCCGGAACCGCGAGAAGCCGGTCGCCGAGCATCTTGACCGGCGACACGGACTCCACGAAGTCGGCGAGCAGGGAGTCGAAGTCCGCCGTGAGGCCGTGGAGACGGCGGGCCAGCTCCACCTCGCGGTAGCCGGCGTCGCGCTTCTCGAAGAGTCTCGCGGCGTCGCCGCGGCCGTCCGTCGAGACGAGGAGCACCGCCCGTCCGGCGTCCGCCGCGAGCTTCGCGAGCGTCGCCGCGACCGTCGTCTTCCCGACGCCACCCTTGCCGGAAACCACGAGGAGGCGCCGGGAGAACAGGGCCTCGAGAAGCGGCGAGTCGTGCACGCGGTCGAGGCCTCACGCGAGAAGGTGCGTGAGACCTTCGGACTTCAGCACCGCCACCCATTTCCGGTGAAAGGGCGCGACGATCGGAAGCAGGTCGAGCACCTTGGCGAGATCTCCCGTCTCGACGACGATGGTCTTGCGCGCGATCGCGAGCGGAATGTTCTCCTTGCCCTGAAAGTACCGATTCGCGACGTCCGAGGTCATCGTCATGCTGACGACGGGCTCCCAGGAGCGCTTCTCGTCGCCCCAGACCCAAAGGAGATGGCGGCCCTTTTTCGCGGTTCTCCGGTCCGCGTGGGTCACGTTCAGGACGAGTCCGGTGTCGGAGAAGACGAAACGCTGCGGGGTCTTGGTCGCCGCGAGCTTCGGGCCGATCTCGGGATCCGAAGCGAGAGCCCGAAAGAGGCGGTCGAAGACCTTCCGGAACTCCTCCTTCCCTCGAAATGGCGTCATAATCAGGGACTCTAGCAGGAGGCGACGGCTCACCGGCCCTCCGTGAAGGGGAATGCATGTCCGACTCATTTTTCGACCAGCTCAAGACGCGCAGCGAGGGCTTTCTCACCGAGATCTCGAACAACCTGATGGCGAACCCGGGCTTCATCGAGGTCCTGAAGAAGGGCATCGCCGTCAAGGAAGAAGTCGACAAGCGCGTGCTCGAGGCTCTCGGGGCCATGAGCGTGGCGACTCGCAAGGACATGGCGAAGATGGAGAAGCGCCTCGACGAGCTTCAGGCGCAGCTGGATTCCCTGAGGGCGAAAGCGGCGCCGAGGCCGCGCGCACGCAAGGCCTCCGGGCGGAAGGGCTAGGCCCCGCCGTGGCCGGGAGGGCCGACGCGAAGGCCGTCCGTCCGCGCCGGAACGGGTCCGGCGGCCGCGTCGTTCGCTTCCCGAAGATCTCCGCGGCCGGAGCGGCACGGCTGAAGGTCGTGGTCACGGGCGGCAGCGGCTTCTTTGGAGAGCGCCTCGTGCGCGCGCTGCTCGCTCGCCCCGACCGCGAGGTCGTGGTGTTCGACCTCGTCCCCCCGGCGGACATGCCGGAGGTGAGGCATCGATTTCTCGATCTGAACCTGCCCTTCGCCGACGGGACGCTCTTCAAGCTCCTGAGGGAAGAGAGGCCGGACGCCATCGTCCATCTCGCCCAGCTGCGCAGCCCCTCGCGCCAGGCCACGTATGCGCACGAGCTGAACGCCATCGGCGCACTCCACGTCTTCGCGGCCGCGGGAGAGGCGAAGATCCCGCGCATCCTGCTGGGCTCGACGTCCCTCGTCTACGGCGCCCGGGGCGACAATCCGAACTTCCTCTCGGAGGAGCATCCTCTGAGGCCCGATCCGGAGGACCGCTTCGTGGGCGACTTCGTGGAGGCCGAGAGCCACGCGCGGACCCACGTGCGTCGCCACCCGGAGTCGCGCGTCCAGATCCTCAGGTTCGTGCCTCTGCTGTCTCCCGAGGTTCGCGACTACCGGGCCAGGCTCTTCGCGGCCCCGTTCTCCTGGCAGCTTCTGGGATACGACCCGCTCCTGCAGGCGCTGCACCCGGACGATGCCGTGGACGCGCTCGTGAGGGCGCTGGACCGGCCGGAGGCGCAGGGAGTCTTCAACGTCGCTCCCGAGGGCGTCGTGCCCCTTTCGACCGTGCGCCTGCTCTTCGGCTCTCTGGGAATTCCCGTGCCGCATCCCCTCGGATACGCGCTCTACGAGGCGGCGTGGCTCGCGGGGGTGGGCCTCATGCCGGGCGTTCACGCCCACTACCTCCGCTATTCATGCGTCGTCGACGACGCGAAGGCGCGGCGCGTGCTGGGCTTCTCGGCGAAGCACACGACGCTCGAGGTCGTTCTGGAGACCGCCCGCGCCCGGTTCGGGACGGGACGCCTCGTGGACTTCGACGCCGTCGCGGATGCGGCCCTCGCGGCTCGTTATGCCTTCGAGCAGCGCGTCCACCCCAGGCCCCGGGTCCACGCGCAGGGAGTCGCCTCTTGAGCGCCCGCCGCCATCCTTCCCCGCACGCCGCGCCGGCTCTCTCCGAGCCTGGCCACCACCCGGGCGCGACGCCTTCGCTCCTCCCGAAGAACCCGGCCGACCTGACGCACGCGCTCCTCGGGGAGGCCGCGCGCTTTTTCGACGGGCACCCGGAGTTCAAGTCTCCGCGCGCGGTGGTGGACGCCTGGAATCTCTTCCGCAGCCGCTCGCGCACGTTCCTTCTCGACGACTTCGGCTACGACGAGATTGCCGCGCGCCCGTGGGCCGAGCTCTTCGATTTCCTCTACACCGTGTGGTGGCGCGTGACGCTGAACGGCGTCGAGAACGTGCCGAACCGGGGCCGCGCGCTCCTCGTTTCGAATCATTCCGGAGTGCTTCCGTGGGACGGCGCGATGCTCAAGCGCGGTATCGCCCGGGAGCATCCGGCGCACCGCAACGCGCGCATGCTCGTCCTCGACATGTTCACGACGCTGCCGTTCCTGCAGCCGTGGCTGCGCCACATGGGCGAAGTGCGCGCCTGCCCCGAGAACGGCACGCGGCTGCTGGAGCGCGACGAGCTCGTCGGAGTCTTCCCCGAGGGCGTCAAGGGAGTCGGCAAGCTCTTCCGCGACCGCTACCGCCTCGCGCGCTTCGGGCGCGGCGGCTTCGTGCGTCTCGCGCTGCAGACGGGCGCCCCGATCATTCCGGTCTCGGTCGTGGGCGCCGAGGAGATCCATCCAAATCTCACGCGCCTGGACTTCATCGGCAAGCCGCTCGGCCTGCCGTACTTCCCGCTCACGCCCACGTTCCCGCTCCTCGGGCCGATCGGCTTCCTGCCGCTGCCGACGAAGTGGTGGATCGACATCGGCCGGCCGATCGCGTTCGACCACGGGCCCGAGGTCGCCGACCGCCCGATGATCGTGAACGAGCTCGCCGACCAGGTCCGATCGACGCTCCAGACGATGATCGACTCGCGCCTCGCGCGCCGTGGCAACGTGTTCACGGGAGAGTAGCTCCGGAACTTCCGGCTCCGTCCGTCGTATTCATTTCTGCGAATGAGAGCCGGACGAGCCGCTGCCCGCGTCCTGGCCGCGGCATGTCTCGCCGCCTCTCTCCCCCTCCTCGCCGAAAATCCCCGGGTCGCGGTGTCGCGCGCGGCCGGGGCGATCACGATCGACGGGTCGCTCGACGACCCCGGCTGGCAGGGGGCCGCGGAGATCCGGAACTTCTACGAGATCTCGCCCGGCGACAACACGGCGCCGAAGGTGAGGACGACGGCCTGGATCACGTACGACGATCGTTTCTTCTACGTCGCGATCAAGTGCGACGACCCGCGCCCGGCGGAGATCCGGGCCCAGCACGTCGAGCGCGACCACGTATCCAGCGACCAGGACTTCGCCGGCATCATGCTGGACACGCGCAACGACGAGCGCACGGCGATCGAGTTCTTCGTCAACCCGTACGGCATCCAGGACGACATCGTCCGCGACGAGTCGGTCGTGAACGGAAACAACGAGGACACGTCCCCGGATTTCCACTGGGACTCGGCGGCCCGGATCACGCGCGAGGGATGGCAGCTCGAGATGCGCATTCCGTTCTCGAGCCTCCGATACGGCGGTGCCGACCCTCAGACGTGGGGAATCACCGTCTTTCGAAACCTCGTTCGCGACTTCCGCTACCAGATCGCGAGCAACCGGGCGCCGCGCGAGTCCAGCTGCTTCATCTGCCATGCGGCGAAGCTCGA
>DATGDV010000169.1:0-7652 GCA_035310685.1 Thermoanaerobaculia bacterium | reverse complement strand
CCGGAGCCCATCTTTCGGGCACAAGGAGGACCGAATCATGCTGAATCACACGTACGACTACCGCTCGAGTCTCGAAGCGTCGCAGAAGGTCAACTGGAAGCTCGAGGACGTCATCGACGGACGGACCTTCGACTTCGCGAGGCCGTTCCTGCCGGAATCGCTCGCGGGAGTGAACGGCATCCGCTGCCTGAGCGACGGGGAGAAGCTCAAGCTCAACCAGATCCGGGGCTTCACCTACCTGTACCTCTTCGGCCTCTGCGAGGAGTACATCCTGCCCTCGGTGATCGAGCACGCCGAGAGCAGCGTGCACGGCGACGACTACGAGATGCGCGCGGTCCTGCGGTTCGCCGAGGAGGAGGCGAAGCACATCCAGCTCTTCAAGTGGTTCGTGAAGGAATTCGAGAAGGGCTTCGGCACGCCCTGCGGCGCCATCGGCCCCGCGAAGGAGATCGCTGCCGGCATCCTCAACCATTCCAGGCTGGGCGTGTTCCTCGCGACCCTGCAGATCGAATGGATGACGCAGAAGCATTACACGGAGAGCGTCAAGGACAATGCCGCCGAGCGCCTCGATCCGCTCTTCTGCAGCCTGCTCAGGCACCACTGGCTCGAGGAGAGCCAGCACGCCAAGCTGGACACGCTCATCGTCGACCAGATCGCCAGCGCGCTCGAGCCGGCGAAGATCGAAGCGGGCATCGACGACTACATGGACATCGGCAAGATGCTCGACGGCGGCCTGGCTGCGCAGGTCCAGCTCGATCTCGAGAGCCTGCAGAAAGCGATCAAGCGCACGCTTTCCGCCGAGGAGAAGGCCGAGATCGTGGCGGCGCAGACCAGGGCGTACCGCTGGACGTTCCTCGCGAGCGGGATGACCCATCCGAACTTCGACAGGAGCCTCCGCGAGCTGAGCGCCGGGGGTCACGCACGGGTCGGGGGGCTCTCGCGCGCGGTCGCCGCCTGACGGCCGTTTTCAGTCAACCCTCGAAGATCGGTGATCGGCCTCCGCGCTTGGGACGCGCCGAGGGAGGAGAATGCGAATGGCTCCTTCCGGAGGCCGACGCCGAATGTCGAACGATCGATTTCGAGCCGACCGCGAATCCGTCCTTTCCCATTCCAAGAGGATGTGGGAGGCGGGGCTCGTCGTCGCCTCGGAGGGCAACGTCAGCGCCCGCGTCTCCGGCCACGACGCGATCGCCGTGACGCCGACGTCCGTCCCCTATGACGTGATGACCGCGGATCAGGTCGCGATCGTCAGCCTCGATTCGGGCCTTCCGGTCGAATCGACGTTCCGGCCGTCCGCGGAGCTCCCGACGCACCTCGCCGTTTACCGCCATCGTCCGGACGTCGGCGCGGTCGTCCACACGCACGCGCCGTTCGTCTCGACCTTGTCCGTTCTCCGCAAGCCTCTCCCTCCGATCATCGACGAGATGATCGTCACGTTCGGAGGGACGATCCAGGTCGCCGACTACGCGTTCACGGGCACCGACGACCTCGGCGCCAACGTGGTCGCCGCGCTCGGGGACCGGGCGGGGGTGCTTCTGTCGAATCACGGCAACCTGTGCGTCGGGAGCGACCTCGCCGAGGCGCTCCGGGTTGCGCTGATCATGGAAGCCACGGCGCGCGTCTACGTCGAGGCGCTGCGGGCGGGCGACCCCGTCGTTCTCCCGGAGGAATCCCTGAGGGCCGGACGCGCGCTGTACGACGAGCGGCGAGCGCGGCCGCGATAGACCCCGGCGCGCGCGCAGCCCCTGCTCGCTATCCGATGTAAAGCCCGCCGCTCACGTTGAGACAGGTCCCGGTCACGTAGGCGGCCGCGTCGGATGCGAGGTAGACGACGGCGCCCGCGACGTCCTCGCCCGTTCCGAGCCGACCGAGGACGATCTGCCCGACGAGTGCATTCTTTTGCTCCTCGTTCAGCGCGCCCGTCATGGAGGTCTCGATGTAGCCTGGCGCGACGGCGTTCACGGTGATTCCGCGCGAGCCGATCTCGCGCGCGAGGGCCTTCGTGAATCCGACGACGCCGGCCTTGGCCGCGGCGTAGTTCGTCTGGCCGGGGTTCCCCATGAGACCCACGACGGACGTGATGTTCACGATGCGCCCCGGGACCCTCTTCTTCAGCATGACCTTCGCGGCCTCCTGGGCGCAGAGGAAGACGCCCGTGAGGTCGGTCGCCAGGACCTTGTCCCAGGAGTTCTTCGACATTCTGAGGATGAGGCCGTCGTCCGTGATGCCGGCGTTGTTCACGAGGATGTCGAGCTTCCCGTGCTTCTCCACGATCGCCTTGAAGGCGGACGAGACGGAGGGGGCGTCCGTGACGTCGAGGCGCAGGGCCTCGGCACGACCGCCGGACGACGCGATCGCCTGCGCCACCGTCGCGGCCTTCTCTTCGCTTCGGGCGGCGACGACGACGTGCGCGCCCGCCGCGCCGAGAGCCTTTGCAATCGACTCTCCGATTCCCTGCGATCCGCCGGTGACGAGCGCGACCTTCCCCTCGAGCGAGAACGAAAGAGCCATCTGAGCTTCCTTTCTCCTTCAGGCGAACGCCGCGAGCGCCGCGGCCGTGGACGTCGTCCTGACGGGCCAGTCCTTCGCGATGCGCTTCGCGAGGCCCGCGAGGACCGTGCCCGGCCCGACCTCGACGGCCGACGGGGCGAGGCTCGCGAGCCGCTGTACGGACTCGATCCAGCGTACGGGCGAGCAGATCTGGCGCCGAAGCGAGTCGCGCGCCACTTCGGGATCCCTGGTCTCGCGCGCGTCCACGTTCGTGACGACCGGGATCGCGAGCGGGCGGAACGCGGTCGCCGCGAGGAACGGCGCGAGCTTCTCCTCGGCGGGCCTCATGAGCGCGCAGTGGAACGGCGCGGAGACCGGAAGCGGAAGGACCCGCTTCGCGCCCTTCGCCTTGAGGACTTCTGCCGCCTTCGCGACCCCGGCGGCGCTTCCCGCGATGACGATCTGCTCCGGCGAGTTGAAGTTCGCGGCCGAGCAGATCTCGCCTGTCGCCGCGGCGGCTTCCGCGCACGCCTCGGCGACGGCCCCGGGAGAGAGGCCGATGGCCGCGGACATGGCGCCCTGACCCGGCGGCACGGCCTCCTGCATGAAGACGCCGCGGCGCCTCACGAGGACGACGGCGTCCTCGAGCGTGAGCGCGCCGGCCGCGACGAGCGCGGCGTACTCGCCGAGCGAGTGTCCGGCCGCGACCGACGGCGCGAGGCCCTTCGCCTTCAGGACCTCGAGGACCGCCACCGCGTGGGTGAGAATCGCGGGCTGCGTGACCGCGGTCTGCTTGAGGTCCTCGTCGCTGCCTTCGAAGGAGATCCTCGAGATGGAGAGACCAAGCGGTTGGAGCGCCGCGTCCGCCCGGGCGTAGACGCCGCGGGCCTCCGGGAAAGCTTCCGCGAGGTCCCGTCCCATGCCGGCGAATTGCGAGCCCTGCCCCGGAAAAAGGAACGCGAGGCTCACCTCTTCACCAGCGGACGAGCGCGGCACCCCACGTGAGCCCGCCGCCGAACGCGGTGATGAGGATGAGGTCCCCGCGCTTCAGGCGGCCATCGCGGGCGTACTCGTCGAGCGCGATCGGAATCGACGCCGAGCTCGTGTTCCCGTAGCGCCCGATGTTGTTCATGCACCGCTCGGGCGGAATCTGGAGCCGGTCGGCCGTCGCGGTGAGAATCCGCTCGTTCGCCTGGTGCGGGAGCAGCCAGTCGACGTCGGCGGTCGTGAAACCGCTTTCCGCCAGGACGACCTTGCTGACCTCCACCATCGACCGGATCGCGACCTTGAACGTCTCGCCGCCCTTCATCTGGATGAAAGGAAGCCTCTTTTCGAGCGTCTCGGGACGATTCGGCGGGTACGTGGACCCCCCGCCCGGCATAGCAATGAAGGGTGCTCCCTCTCCGTCCGAATGGATCGACGTCGAGAGGACCCCGTGGTCGGCCTTCGTCGCCTTGAGCACCGTCGCGCCCGCGCCGTCTCCGAAGAGAATGCACGTGCCGCGGTCGGTGTAGTCCACGAAGCGGGTCAGGAACTCGGCGCCGACGAGGAGGATGTTCTTCGCCTTCGCCGACTGGATGAGCCCGTCCGCCACGTGAAGCCCGTACAGCCACCCCGAGCAGGCGGCGTTCAAGTCGAACGCGGCGGCTTTTTTCGCGCCCAGCTTGTGCTGCACGACCGGGGCGGTGCCCGGGATCAGGTGATCGGGCGTGCAGGTCGACAGGATCACCGTGTCGAGGTCCGCGGCCGTGATTCCGGCGTCCTCGAGCGCGGGAACGGCCGCGCGCACGCAGAAGTCCGACAGGACGTCGCCCTCGCTGACGACGCGGCGCTCTCGAATGCCCGTGCGGGAGGTGATCCATTCGTCGGACGTCTCGACCATCTTCGCGAGGTCTGCGTTCGTCAGGATCCGCTCCGGAATGGCCCGGCCCGTACCGGCGATCGTCGCGTGAAACATCGTTCCTCCGTGGGGACGTGAAGCCGGAATGTTACCGGGAGAGCGATGGAGGCGCGAACAGGATGGCCCGCTCGCGGATTTTCCCCGGAATCCCCCGCCGCACGAAGTCGTCGGCGGCGCGGATGGCGTTACGCACCGCCTTCGAGTTCGAGCGTCCGTGCCCGATCAGACAAGCCCCGTTCACGCCGAGCAACGGGGCGCCGCCGTACTCGCTGTAGTCGAGCCGTTTCTTGAACGACCGGAAGGCGTCCTTCGAGAGCAGGAAACCCATCGAAGCCTGCAGGCTCCGCGTGATCTCCTGCTTGAGGGCCTCCTCGACGAGGTGCGCGAGGCTCTCGGAGACCTTGAGGATGACGTTGCCCGTGAACCCGTCCGTCACGATGACGTCCACGTCGCCCGCATAGACGTCGCGGCCCTCGACGTTCCCGATGAAACGGAGGCCGGACTCCTTCAGGAGGCTGAAGACCTCCTTGACGGTGTCCGTGCCCTTGCCCTCCTCCTCGCCCACGGACATCAGGCCGATCTTCGGCTTCTCGACACCGAGGACTTCCTGCGCGTAGAAATGACCCATGATCGCGAACTCGCGGTAGTTCTCGGGCCGGCAGTTCACGTTCGCGCCGACGTCGAGGAGGACGCGCTTGCGGTCGAGCCCCGGCAGGACCGTCGCGAGGGCGGGCCGGTCGATTCCCTCGATGACGCCCATGATCATCTTCGCGACGACCATGGCGGCCCCTGTGTGCCCCGCCGTGAACATGCCGTTCGCGCGCCCGTCCCGCACGCATTCGGCCGCGATCCGGATGGACGCGCGGCGTTTCTTCCGAATGGGGGTGATCGACGGCTCGTCGAAGAGGACGACCTCGTCCGCGTCGACGACGTCGACACGGCTTCCGTTGTAGGCGGCCTTGCGGAGCTCGGACTCGATTTCCCGCCGCCGCCCGACGAGGAGCGTGTCGAGACCGAAATCCACGGCCGCCGCGACCGCGCCCTCCACGTTGACGCGAGGGGCGTGGTCGCCCCCCATCGCGTCGACGGCGATCGTCAAGTCAAGCCTTCTCGGCTCCGCTCATGACTTCCCGGCCCTTGTAATGACCGCAGGACGGGCAGACCCGGTGCGGCAGCTTCTCCGTGCCGCAATTCGGGCAGTTCGAGGTCTGCTTGGGCTTCAGGAAATCGTGGGCGCGGCGCAGGTCGCGGCGCGTCTTGCTGTGGCGGTGCTTTGGATTCGGCATGGCGGTCTCCTGTGACGGTCCGACGCGCGGCGGCGAGGACGAAAAGCGTCTTGATTCAGTTCCCGGGCTCGAGGAGCGTTCGAAGCGATTTCCAGCGCTCATCCGAGGGCGGCTTGCAGACGCAGGGCGAGAGGTTCCGGTCGGCGCCGCACATCGGACAGAGCCCGCGGCAATCTTCCCGGCAGAGGGCCTTCAAGGGAAGTTCGAGCTGCACCTGCTCCTCGACGAGGGGATCGAGGGGGACGACGAGATCGTCGTAGTACAGGATGTCGAGGTCCTCCGGAGCGAGCTCGAGGCCGTCGTCCGCGTCTCCCTCTCCCTTCGCGCGCTTCTCGGTCCGGTCCGTCCTCGGAGCGGGCTTGCCCTCGCGCGGCTTCTCGTGCGCCGGCGCGAAAACCCAGCACGCCTCGCTCGAGCGGCGGAACGAAACGGGGGCGAGGCAGCGCGCGCACGAGGTGACGCCGTCGAAGACGACGCGGCCGTTCAGGACGAAGCCGGGCCCCTGGCGCTCGAGACGGCCCGTGAACGCCACGGGCGAGAGCGACACGAGCTCGGGCCGCGCCAGGCTTTCGGCCGGGAAGTCGAACTGATGAGAAAGATCAACCGGCTTGTCGAAAGCCGCTTCGAGGTTCAGATCCATGGGAAAAGGCTCCTCCGCAACGAAGAGGAGCCGCGGAATATAACATGGAAGGATGCGCCTCGCCGTCGACGCGCGCCCGCTCGTGGAGCGTCCGACCGGCGTCGGCCGCTATCTCGAGGGGCTCCTTTCCGCGTGGCTCGACCAGACTCCTTCGGACTCGTTCGTCCTGCTTTCGCCCCGGAAGGTCCACGTTCCGGCGCGCCTCGCCGGGCGCGTGGAGGCGGCGGCCTCTTCCGCGCTGCCCGGAACGGCCTGGCTCCAGACGGCCGCCGCGCGTGACGCGCGACGCGCCGGAGCCGACGCCTTCTTCGGAAGCCTCGGCATCCTGCCTCTCCTCACGTCTCTGCCGGGCGTCGCGACCGTGCACGATCTCACGCCGCTTCTTTTCCCCGAGTGGCACTCGCGAAGGAATCGCCTCGGATTCCGACCTTTCATCGCCGCGACCGTCCGCCGTGCCCGGCGCATCGTGGCGGTCTCCGAGGCGACGCGCCGGGACCTGGTTGCCGCGTTCCCCGATGCCGCGCCGAAGACGGTCGTCGTGCACAACGGCGTCGAGCCCGAGGCTCCTGCCCCTGACAATCCCGCGCCGCATGGCGGCAGGCCTTACGTCCTTTTCGTGGGCACGCTCGAGCCGCGCAAGAACGTCTCGAGGCTCGTCGCGGCGATGGAGTCGATCTGGGATCGGCGTCCGGACTTTCCGGATCTCGTGCTCGCGGGCGGAGACGGGTGGGGGGTGGAAGGGTTCACGGAGCGCGTTGCACGCTCGCGCCACGCCGCGCGTCTCGCGCGCGTCGGGTATCTGGGGTCAGGCGAACGGGCGCGCTGGCTCGCCGGCGCGCGCGTCTTCGCGTATCCGAGCCTTTACGAGGGGTTCGGCCTGCCGCCACTGGAAGCGATGGCGCAGGGCACGCCCGTCGTCGGGTCGTCCGCGTCGTCGCTGCCGGAGGTGATGGGAGACGCCGGCCTCCTGCCCGATCCCGCGAGCGTTCCCGACATTGCCGCGGCGCTGGAAAAGGCGAACGACGACCAGGACTTCCGGCGGCGCGCGGCGGCGGAGGGGCCCCGGCGCGTGCGGCGCTTCACGTGGGCGGCCGCGGCGGCGAAGACGCGCGCGCTTTTCGAAGAGGCGCTCTCGTGACGGAGCGAAGGAGGCTCGTGCTCGTCGACGCCCGCAAGGCGCGCGACTTCGGGATCGGCACGTACATCCGCGGCCTGCTCGGCGGCCTCGCCGGCCTGGACCGCTTCGCCCTCGAGGCGCTCGTCCTCCCCGGCGACGAGGCGCTCTTTCCCGCGGCCGTCGAAACGACGGTCTGCGAGGCCGCGCACTATTCCTTCG
>DATGDV010000168.1:0-6614 GCA_035310685.1 Thermoanaerobaculia bacterium | reverse complement strand
GGAAGAGCTTCCTGCCGGAGGACGTGCTGCGCGGCATCCACGAGGCGGCGGCGCGCGTCCCCCCTTCGCTCTCCGACGAGCTCTTCGTGCGCATCGTCTACGGCGCGGCGGTAGGGTATGCGCGGAAGAGCCTGCCGAGGGAGACGCTCATCCGGTCGCTGATCCCGCTCTACCTCGGCAAGGTGGCGACGTTCGTGGAAGAGACGCGTGACGCCGAGGCCTCGGAAGCCGAAGCGCGGCTCGAGTCCCTCGCAGGCGTCTACGAGAGCGAGAAGGCGTCTATCGTCCTGGCCTGGGACCGCGGAAAAGACAGGGATGAACCCCTCAAAGGAGGCCCGTGATGCTCGAGAACCTCGGAAGGCAGATCGGCGACGCGTTTCTGAGGCTGGGGGAGGCCTTTCTCTCGGTCATTCCCGCTTTCGTGGTCCTCGTGGGCGCCCTCCTCGTCGGACTCGTCGTGGGAGTCCTCATCAGGCTCGCCCTGAACCTCGTCTTCCGGATGGCGCGCGGAGGCGATTCGAGCGCGCTCCTGCGCGCCGCCGGGTTGAAGACCGCGCCCTCCGCGCTCGCGGCCGGGATTTCCTTCTGGGCCGCCGTCCTCGTGGCGCTCGCGGTGGGCGTGAACGCTCTCGAGCCGGGAGCCCTCCGGAACGTGCTCGCGGACATCGTCGCGTTCCTACCGCGTCTCCTGACGTCGGCGCTCATCGTCCTTCTCGGGTTCGGTCTGGCCGCGCTGGCGCGCCGGAGCTTCCTCCTGGCGGCCGTCAACGCAGGCCTGCCCTGGGCGCGCGCGGGCTCGCGCCTCGTCAACGCCGCGGTCCTCGTCTTCTTCGTGTCCATGGCCCTCGACAACCTCGGCGTCGCGCGGTCGATCCTCGTGGCGGCATTCTCGATCGTCGCGGGCGGGTTCGTCCTCGCGCTCGCTCTCGCCTTCGGACTCGGCGCGCGCGATCTCGCGAAGGGTTATCTCGAGAAACGCCTGCGCGCGGAGGAAGAGGACAGCGGCATCCGCCACGTCTGAGGACGGGGAGTGCGCGTCTCGCGGCCCCCTCTCAGGGTTGCAGGACTCCGCCCTCGGTCGCGATCGCTTCCAGGAGTTGATCTCCGGCGTCCGGGACCGCGGCGAGAACGCGGGCCCAGTTGGGAATGAGCGGAACCCCGAGCGGGTCGAGATGAAACTGCTCCACGCCGGCCTTGAGCGCCTTTGCGAACGTCGCCACGGCCGACTCCTCCTCGTGGCGCTGGAACACGAGTCCGTTGAAGCGCGAGAGCGAGTAGTAGCCGTTCAGCGCGTCCTCGGCGCGGCGCTGGTACGACGCCATCAGGGACTTCAGGGCCCCCTCGGAGAGGACGACGTCCGCGGCGGCGAGGGTCCGGAGCAGATGCTTCGCGATGTCGCACGCCATCCGGTGCAGGCCGCTGCCGGGGTCGTCGGGCGAAAGCGCCTGGTGCTTGTGGTCGTACTGGTCGGCGAGGTCGATCTGGCAGACGCGTCGCGGCGTGCTGTGGCGGAAGACCTCCGAGAGGACGCCGATCTCGAGTCCCCAGTCCGCCGGGACGCGGATCTGGCGCGCGAGATCCGCCGACAGCGCGAACTCGCCCGCGAGCGGATAGCGGAAGGAGGAGAGGAATTCGAGATAAGGGTGCGATCCCAGGAGCGCCTGCAGCGCCGAGAGGAGCGGCCAGACGAAAAGGCGCACGACCCGCCCGTTGAGGCGGTCGGTGAAGCGCGCGTAGTAGCCCTTGCAGAAGTCGAAGTTGTAGATCGGGTTGACCACCGGGTAGAGGAGCCTCGAGAGCGACGCCCGGTCGTAGTCGATGACGTCGGCGTCGTGAAGCGCGATGTGCTCGATGTGGCCGAGCGCCAGCAGATACCCGAAGGCCATCCAGCAGGCCCTGCCCTTGCCGCGCTCCCCGAGCTTGAGGTCGCTCCCCTCCAGCTTCGCCAGGAGGGCGGTCACGCCCGGACCGTCGTTCCAGAGGACGACGGTGCGCACCTTCATCCTCTTGAAGTACTCCAGCGCCCCGCGGTATCCGGCCTCGTCGGCGCGGTCGAGCGAGATCACCACGACGTCGAGGTAGGAAAGCTGTGAGACCTCGTCGCAGATGCGCGCGAGCGCGGGGCGCTCGAGCTCGCTGACGAGGCACGGGATGAGAAGCGCGGCGCGCGCGCGGCGCGTGGTACGCGCGATGGCCTCGTCTATCTCCTGGGTCGGACGGCTCCTGAGCCGCGTCAGCGTCGTGATCGGCCCGGCCTGGAAGAAGTCGGTCATTTCACGCGAACATATCGCCGATCGGGGGGCCTGGCTAGCCCTCGGGAGAAGCCGGCTCGTCGGCGAGGACGCCCTCCCATCTCGCGACGACGACCGCGGCGACGCAGTTGCCGGCGAGGTTGATGGACGTGCGGCCCATGTCCATCAGCTCGTCCACGGCCAGAATCATCGCGACGCCCGCCTCGCCCGGCAGGTTGAACGACGCGCAGCCCGCCGCGATGACGACCAGCGACGCACGCGGCACCGCGGCGACACCCTTCGTCATGAGCATCAGGACGAGACACATGGAGAGCTGCTCGAGGACGGAGAGATGCCGGCCGGCGGCCTGCGCGATCGTGAGGGTCGCGAGAACGATGTACAGCGTCGAGCCGTCCAGGTTGAAGCTGTATCCCGCGGGGAGGACGAAGCCGGCCACGCTCTTCGGCACGCCGAACTCCACGATGCGCTCGAGGGCGCGGGGAAGCGCGGCCTCGGACGAGGCCGTCGAGAATGCGATGAGAAACGGCTCGCGGATCTTCCCGAAGAACCTCTTCAAGGACACGCGCGCGAGCTTCAGCACCGGGACGAGAACGATCAGCGTGAAGACGACGAGCGCGGCGTAAAGCGAGCCAACGAGCTTCGCGTAGCTGTTCAGAACGCGGATGCCGTGGTGCGAGACGGCGCCCGCCATCGCTCCGAACACGCCGAGGGGCGTGAGCGCCATGACGTAGTCCGTGAGCTTGAAGAGCACCGCCACGGCGGAGTCGAAGAAGTCCACGAAAGGCTTCGCCCGGCTTCCCACGTGCGCGGCGGCGATGCCGACGAGCGTCGCGAAGACGACGACCTGGAGGATGTCCTGCCGGGCCATCGCGTCGATCACGTTCGACGGGAAGAGGTGGAGCAGCGTCTCGACGAGCGTCTGCGGCTTCGCAAGGCCCGTCTCGCCCGTCGGCGGGAGCGTGAGGTCGAGGCCCGGCTTCACGAGGTTCGCGAAGACGAGGCCGATGACGAGCGCGATCGTTGTCGCGACCTCGAAATAGACGAGTGCCTTCACCCCCATGCGCCCGACCGCCTTCACGTCGCCTGTCCTTCCGATCCCGAGGACGATCGTCGCGAAGATGAGCGGGACGACGAGCATCTTGATGAGGCTGATGAAGGCCCGCGACAGGAACCGGAATGTCTCGTAGGCTCGGGGATGCGTCTCGGCCGGAAGGAAATTCCCGAGGACGACGCCGAGGATCAGCGCGTAGAAGATGAGCGCCGTGGACGACAACCACCGGTTTCGGCGGGGCGGGTCCTTCACGCCGCCCGGTCTCCGAGCCCGCGCCGGATCCGCCGCGCCTTCAAGGTCTCCCACAGGATGGGCAGAATCGAGACGGCGATGATCGCCAGGACGACGAGCGAGAAATTCTTCTTCACGACCGGGATGTTGCCGAAGAAGTAGCCCGAGAAGACGCAGATCGCGACCCAGAGCGTCCCCCCGATCACGTTGTATGCGAGGAAGACGCCGTATCGCATGGAGCCGACGCCCGCCACGAAGGGCGCGAACGTCCGGACGATCGGGACGAACCGCGCGAGGATGATCGTCTTTCGCCCGTACTTCTCGTAGAACTCCTCGGTCTTGCGGAGGTGCTCCTGCTTCAGGAACCTCACGCTCCCGTCGAATGCGCGCAGGCCGATCCGTTTTCCGATCCAGTAGTTCACGGTGTCGCCGAGGATCGCCGCCAGCGACAGCGCGAGAAACAGCAGCCAGAGGTTCAGCGCGCCGAGCGAGGCGAGCGCCCCGGCCGTGAAAAGGAGCGAGTCACCGGGCAGGAAAGGCGTCACGACGAGGCCCGTCTCGCAGAAGACGATGGCGAAGAGGATCGCGTTCGTGAACGTTCCGTAGTCGCGGACGACCTCGGCGAGGTGCCTGTCGAGATGCAGGAAGACGTCCACCAGCTGCTTGACGAGGTCCATCGGGGCTCCTTCGAGGACGACGGAGATTAACCGGAAAGGGGTCCGGGGCCCGATAATGGGCCCGTGCTGCGCTTCGAGGACATCCTCGAGAAAGTCGAGTCCTACCACCCGGGCCTGGACGAGGACCTGCTGCGCCGGGCGTACGTGGTCTCGGCGCACGAACACCGCAACCAGCTGCGCTCTTCTGGGGAGGCCTATCTCGTCCACCCGCTCAACGTCGCGATGATCCTCGCGGAGATGAAGCTCGACGAGGCGTCGATCGCCGCCGGTCTCCTCCACGACGTCCTGGAGGACACGTCGCTCACGAAGGAGCGCCTCTCGGAGATCTTCGGCGCGGACGTGGCCCACCTCGTGGACGGCGTCACGAAGATCGGCAAGTACGCGTACACGTCGAAGGAGGCGCAGCAGGCCGAGACGTTCCGCAAGATGCTCCTCGCGATGACGGACGACCTCCGGGTCATCCTCGTCAAGCTCGCGGATCGCCTTCACAACATGCGGACGCTCGAGCACCTGCCGGAGCCGAGGCAGCGGTCGACGGCATCCGAAACGATGGAGATCTACGCCCCGCTCGCGAACAGGCTCGGCATGGGCAAGATGAAGGGTGAGCTCGAGGACCTCTCGTTCCGCTTTCTCCATCCCGAGGAGTTCGCCGCCCTCCGCGCGGCCGTGGACGAGCGGATGGCGGCCTCGGCCGCGAACGTCGAGAAGATCCGCCTGGACCTCGTCGCCAAGACGAAAGCCATGGGCATCGAAGCCGAGATCACGGGGCGCGTGAAGCGCTACTGGTCGATCCGCCAGAAGCTCATCCGGCAGGCGATTCCTCTCGACCAGCTCTACGACGTTCTCGCGTTCCGCCTCCTCGTGGACTCGATCCCCGACTGCTACACGGTTCTCGGCATCGTCCACCAGGCCTGGCGCCCCGTGCCCGGCCGCATCAAGGATTACATCGCGATGCCGAAACGGAACTTCTACCAGTCGCTCCACACGACGCTCGTTCCCGAGGGAGCTCCGCCGTTCGAAGTGCAGATCCGCACGCGCGAGATGGACCTCATCGCGGAGAACGGCATCGCGGCGCACTGGAAATACAAGGAAGGCAAGCCCCTGCGGTCCGACGCGCGGCACGAGGAGCACGTCGGGGTCCTGAGGCAGATCCTCGAGACGACGAAGGAGGTCTCGGACCCCCGCGAGTTCCTGTCCTCGCTGAGGATCGACCTCTATCCGGACGACGTCTACACGTTCAGCCCGAAGGGAGCCGTCTACGCCTTCCCCCGCGGCGCGACGCCCGTGGACTTCGCCTACCGCATCCACACGGACGTCGGACACCACTGCGTCGGCGCGCGCGTGAACGGGCGCCTCGTCCCGCTCAAGACGCCGCTCGAGAACGGCGACATCGTGGAGATCCTCACCTCGCCCTCTTCGCAGCCGTCCCGGGACTGGCTGTCGTTCGCGGTCACGTCGCGCGCCCGCAACAAGATCCGCGCCTTCATTCACGTGGCCGAGAAGGAGCAATCGATCGAGATCGGACGCCGCCTGCTCGAGCGGGAGCTCAAGAAGTGGAAGAAAAGCCTCTCGAGGCTCCTCGAGGCGAAGGCATTCGACCCGCTGCTCTCCGACTTCGGCGCCGGGAAGGTGGACGACCTCATCGCGGACGTCGGGTCCGGCAAGGTCACGTCGCGCGCCCTCGTCGCGAAGCTGCTGCCAGAGACGGAAACCGCCGCGGGGGGCGTCCCGCCCCCTCCCTCGAAGGTCGCGGCGATCTCGACCGCCGTGCGCCGGGTCCTGCCTTTCGGCCCCGCGGCGGGGATTCGCGTGAAAGGCGAGAACGACCTGCTCGCGACGCTCGCGAGGTGCTGCCAGCCGGTGCCGGGCGACGACATCGTCGGCTACGTGACGCGCGGGCGGGGCGTGTCCGTGCACGCCACGACCTGCCCGAACGTCCGCTCGCTCCTGTTCGACCCGAGCCGCGAGATTCCCGTGGAGTGGGCGACGGCGAAGGACGCTTCGGTGACGGTGGACCTCGAGATCCGGACGGAGGACCGCCAGGGAGTGCTCGCGCGCATCACGCAGGTCCTTTCGGCCGCGAACTCGAACATCCGGTCGATCGAGGCCCGCACGAGCCGCGACGGCAACGCGAGCATCGAAGCGAGCGTCACGACCCGCGATCGCCGCCACCTGGAGAGGCTCCTCGTCTCCCTTCGCGCCCTGCCCGGCGTGACGGACGTCCGGCGCAAGCTGCGCGATTCGGACGCCGAAGCCGGCTGATCTTACCCGGCGGTTGACGATTTTCCGTACTGTTTTTTAAAGCGGCGTTGCGGCTCCGCGTCGCGAGAGGCGCGCGCGGCTTCGCCCGTACGCTCGCGTCCGCCCCGGCGGGATGGGGCGGACTTATACCAAAAGCTTTGC
>DATGDV010000167.1:0-5449 GCA_035310685.1 Thermoanaerobaculia bacterium | reverse complement strand
GCTCGAGACGACGAGGGCATCATGATGCCCCCCTCGCCGTCTCGCGTGTGATTTCCAGCTCGACTCGCGGCGCTTCGAACAATAGCGGCACAGTGCTCTTGGCCTCTTCCGAGAGGAGCCGCAGGGTCACCGAACCTCCTGCGTAAGGCCGGAGATCGAGAGAGAGAGTCTGTCGGCTTTCCGCCGGAACGAAGACTCTCGCCCCTGTGGTCCCGCCGACGACGTCCACGCGCGCGCCGCGCGCGAGCATCTCATCGCCGGGCGCGGCCCGGACACGCGTCAGGAAGCGCGCGCTTCTCAGGTTCGGCGGCAGGTCGATCCGCCACGTCACGGCGGCGCCGGCCGCGAGGACGAGATCGAGACGGCGGAAGCCGTTCGGGTCGGCGGGAGCCCGATCGTCGCGCGAAAGGAAGGCACGCTCGATCGAGTCCTCCATCGCAACGCGTCTCACGGCGACGTCGCCCTGCAGGAGGTATGTTCGACGCGGGCCGAAGACGGAGAGGTGCTTGCGCTCGAGGGGTTCACCAAGCCAGGCCGGATCGCCGCCCCCGATCCATTGGATCAATAGCGCGCCGCATTCCGGCGGCGCCGTGCGCCACTCGCGAAGGCACGCGGCTGAGGCGGGCGATCGGGACGGCAGGTAGAACGACTTGTCCTCCCACGTGCGCTGGGGGATCAACGAGAGAAAAGCGACACCCGCGATTCCTGTCTCACGGACCGGGACTGGCGTGAGCGTGAAGAGGATCGCGAGCCCTGCCCAGAAGAACGCCATCGGATTCGCGTACCACGGCGCGATTTCCGACCGGAGCATCGCAACCTGGATCGCCACGAGGACGCTCCAGCCGACGAGAACGAGGGCCGAAACCCGTCGAGCTCCTCCGCGTCCGCGGACGAGGAGAACGATCAGCACGGCGAGACCCGCCAGGCCGATAGCCTGGCTCTGGAGAGATGGTCCGTAATAGTGCCCGATTCCACCGATGAAGGGCCTCCCCAGGAGATCGGGAATTCCTCGAATCTTCAGATTCGAGGACATCTTCATCGCGCCAGCCCCCGGAGCCTGGAAGAAGATGATCCAGACGTACTGGGCAATGCCGACCGTGGCGCCGCCAACGAAGATCGCCCAGGCCCGAAGCGAGCGGACGCGAGAAGCGAGGAGCGCGGTCGCGAAGACGGGCCACGCCATGACTCCGCCTCCCCACGACCAGGAAGCGAGGATCCCGCCGATCGCCAGCGCCGCCGCGAGCGCGAGCGGGCGCTCCCGCCATTTCACGAGAGCGTAGACGCCGGTCGCGACGCCGAGCTGCGCGAAGCCGTACTGCAAAGCGCACTCGCCGAAGGTGAATACCGTGACCCGCGACGTCGAGAACAGGAGAAGCGCAAGCGGGGGAAGGAGAAGCCAACGGACGCGGTCGGGAATCGCAAGCGTGAGGAGGACGAGCGTCGCCGCCACGAGCGCGAGGCCGAGGGCGAGCTCGACCCACACGGACCAGTGAAAGAACCGCGCGTTCAGGTAGTAGATCGGATAAATCGCGAGCCCGGAATGAGCGCCTCCGATCCAGGCTTCACGAACGAACCGTCCGAGTGAACACGTGCCGTCGAGCATCGACAGGACGAGCGGAAGGCGATTGAGATAGTCGTTCGACAGGTTGTTCTCGCCGTACGTGAAGACGATCCATGCCATTCGCGCGGGCGCGAGGAGCGCGAGGGCGATCGCGACGGCCTTGGCCCCCTGGGAGACGGGCTTCTCGTCTCCGCTCACAACCCCAGCGCGAAGGCTTCCGTCGCGAGCTTCACGTTGCGGCGGGAGTCCGTGAGGCTCGCGGCGAGCTCGAGCGCGCCGGATGCCGCGTCGAGAAGGTCCGCGGCCTTCGCCGTGCCGAGGAGCGCGAGGTCCTTGAAGCGCTCGCGGAAGAGGATGTGGCGGCCGGCCGGGTCGACGGGCGCCGCCGCGGCGTCGCGCAGCAGCTGCGCGAGGATCTGGAGGCGGCGCACGGCTTCGAGGGCGTCGTCGGACCCGAGGAGCGTTCCGAGGGCGAGCGACCACGACAGGGACCGCGCGAGGAAGATCCCGGAGACGGCCTCGAGGAGCGCGTCGCGAATGGCGCGAGCTTCGGCGAGGTCCAGCTGGGCGGCCTCGTCCGCGTCGTGCGGCGCGAAGGCGGCACGAGCCTCGGCTTCCTCCTCGCCCATCCCGCGGCTCCTCAAGGCGGCGGCGGTCTCCTCGCGCGTGGCGCCCGGGACCGGCCGGAGCGCGACGCGCGAAAGGATCGTGGACGGGAGGAGGCGGGGGCGCGTGGCGGTGAGGATGAAGCGCGTCTTCGTCGGAGGCTCCTCGAGGATCTTCAGGAGCGCGCTGAAAGCGGCGCTTTCCGTGCGGTCCACGTCGAGAAGGACCACGGCGCGCCGCTGCGCCTCGTAGGGAAGCCGCGTCGCGTCGGCGGCGACCGCGCGCACGAGCGCGGTCGGCAGCGTCGTCTCCTTGCCCTCGACCTCTTCGAACGGAGGGGGGTTGACGCGGCGCCGCCTCTCGGGGGCGGCGATCATGAGGTCGGGGTGCTCGCGCCTGTAGACCCGGCGCGCGGCTGGGGATTCGGGGTCGAAGCCGGGCCCGCAGACGATCTCGGCCGCGGCTTCGAGGGCCAGCGCCTCGAGCCTTCGCCCGCCCGGCCCCGCGAGGAGGACGACCGGAGGGCCGGCGCTCACCGGCGGCTCGATGCAGGCGCGCGGCGCCGGGACCGGAAGAGGATCTGAAGATTTTCCTCGAGTGAAGCGAAGACCACGTCCGGGGACGGCGTCGCGTCGATGACGACGAATCGCTTCGGCTCCCGCCGAGCGCGGCGCCGATAGGCCGCGCGCACTCTTTCGTGGAAGTCTCTTCCCTCCTCCTCGAACCGATCGAACGATGCGCCCTTTCGGCCCGCGACGCGGGCGAGCGCCGTCTCGACCGGGAGATCGAAGAGGTACGTTCGATCGGGGTTCCTCCTGCACCAGCGCTCGTGGAGCTCGTCGACGCGCTTCTCGCCGAGCCTCCGCCCCGCACCCTGGTAGGCGCGCGAGGCGTCCGTGTACCGGTCGCAGAGGACGTGCGTTCCGGCCGCGAGGGCGGGCTCGATCATCGTCATGAGGTGATGCCGCCGGTCCGCCATCATGAGGAGGAGCTCGGCACCCGCGTCGATGTGATCCCTGGAATGAAGGAGCGCTTCGCGCAGGTGTCGCCCGAGCTCCGTCCCGCCGGGATTCCGCGTCGCCAGGACAGGAAAGCCCCGTGCCTCCATCCACGCGGCGGCGCGCGCGACCTGGGTTGTCTTTCCCGAGCCCTCGATCCCCTCGAAAGTCAGAAAAAGTCCGCGGGTCACGACGCGGGATTCTCGCATGCAGGATCAGCCCCTGCCGCGGGAACGAACTGGCACGCCGTTCGTATACTGAGGCAGCGCATGTCGGTTCTGACGCCGGACCTGAGCAGCCCGGAGGGCGCCGTCGGCGTAACCGGCCGTTCGCCGAGGAGCCTGCTCGTCTTCGTCGGGGTTCTCGGGTGTCTTCTCGCCCTCCTGTCCGTCGTCGACATGTTCATGCCGAAAGCCTACGACGGCGTCGTGCCCGATTCGTACTCCGTGGGCGGCATCTTCGTTCGGGACCTCGTCCCCGGGGGTGCGGCCGAAAAGGCGGGACTGAGGACAGGGGACACGGTGCTCGGCATCGGGCACCACATGCTCAACAAGGCGGCCGAGGCGCCCACCGAGCTGCGGCGCCACCGCGCGGGCGAGGCCGTGGATTACCTCGTGAGGCGCGGGGGGAACGTCTTCGAGACGAAGCTCGTCCTCACGCCGTTCCGGCTCGGCTCGGCGTCTTACTTCTACTTCGCGTTCCTCGGCCTCCTCTTCTTCGTCCTCGGGGCGTTCGTGATCTCGCGGCGGGCGGACGATCCGGCCGTCCAGGTCTTTTACGTCCTGTGCATCCTCTTCATGCTGTTCTTCATCTGCCGGCTGCGTCCCTCCAGCTACTACTGGATCGACTACGTCGTGCAGGTCGCCGGCACGCTCGCCCTGTTTCTGCTGCCGGCGGTTTTCCTGCACTTCTTCCTTCTCTTCCCGAAGAGAAAGACGTTCCGGTTCGCGGACCGCGTGCCCGGGGAAGCTCCCCCGGCGCCGTGGCTGTCCATGCTCCAGCGTTTCCTCAACCGCTCGCCGCTGCTGCTGACTCTCCTGTACACGCTTCCGCCCGTCCTCTACGTCCTTCAGATGGCGGGCCCGAGAGGCGGCGCCCCGCGGCGGCTCATCTACGGCGCGCCAACGCTCAACTGGATCCTTCTCGCGGACTACCTGATCCTGGGTCTCCTCGCCCTCGCGCACACGTGGTGGACGAGCGACGACCGCGCGGCGCGCAGGCCGATCCTCGTCCTCCTGCTCGGCACCGTGGCCGGCATCGTGCCGTTCGTCGTCTTCGCCGTCTTCTTCCCGTCGCTCTTTCGCGAGGACCGCTATCTCGCCTGGGGCGTCGTGCCGATGGCGCTCATTCCCCTGACGTTCGCGTACGCGATCGTCCGGTTCCGGCTCTTCGACGTCGAGGTGATCGTCCGCAAGTCCCTCGTCTACGCGATCCTGACGGCCGTCGTCACGGGCTTTTACGCGCTCTGTCTCGTGGCGGGGAACGCGTTCGTCTCGAGCGTGTCGTCGTCGACTCTCTTCTCGTCTCCCGCCTTCGCGTTCGGCTTCGGCCTCGTCGTCGTGCTTCTCTTCGATCCGCTGCGCCGGCGGATGCAGAACGTCGTGGATCGCCTGTTCTTCCGGGACCGCGCCGACTTCCAGCAGGCGCTCCTGGACATGAGCCGCTCCGTCGTGTCTCAGCTCGAGAGGCCGAAGCTGCGCGATCTCCTGACGTCGCGCACGGCCGACCTGCTGCGGCTCGAGAGCCTCGACCTTCTCCTGCCCCGCAGCGAGGACGGCGCCTTTGCCGACGCAGGCTCGACCGGGGGGATGGCCCTTCCCCCGCTTCCGATGGGCGCGGTGCTGCCCCGGCTCGTCCTCGAGAAAGGCGCCCCCGTGAGGCTCGCCGAGCTGGACGGCTGGGTGCTCGACCCCGATTCCCGCGCGTTCGTGGCCGTGGCGAAGAGGCGGCCCGTCACGGTCGTCCTGCCGCTCGCGACACACGGCAAGCTCCTCGGGCTCCTCGCGGTCGGGCGCAAACGCTCGGAGGAGGATCTTTCCCGCGAGGACCTCGACCACCTGCTGACGATCGCGAACCAGGGCGCGCTCGGGCTCGAGGCCGCGGGCCTCCACGAGGAGCTCACGCGCCGCGCCGAGATGGAGCGCGACCTCGACATCGCACGCGAGATCCAGACCAGCCTCTTTCCGCGCGAGCTGCCGCGCGTGCCGGGCGTCTCGTTCTTCGGCGTGAGCCGTCCGGCGCGTGTCGTGGGTGGCGACTTCTACGACTTCCTCGAGGTGGACGG
>DATGDV010000166.1:0-2638 GCA_035310685.1 Thermoanaerobaculia bacterium | reverse complement strand
CGACGGGTGGAAGAGCGAGCCATCGTCGCAGGAAGTCTCGACGAAGCAACGAGGAGAAGGAGGATCACGATGAAACCGATCGCCCAGCGAGTCCGGTGGAGCGCCCTCGTGGCGCTCGCGGCGGTGGCCCTCGGCCAGACGGCTGGCGCCGAGCACGCCTACGTCGGCGCGAAGAAATGCAAGGGTTGCCACCTCAAGGAATTCACGTCCTGGTCGGAGACCAAGATGGCGAAGTCCTTCGATCTCCTCAAGCCCGGCGTCTCCGCCGAGGCGAAGACGAAGGCGAAGCTCGATCCGAAGAAGGACTACACGAAGGACGCGAACTGCCTCCCGTGCCACACGACCGGCTACGGCAAGCCCGGCGGGTTCGTCGACGTCGCGACCACGCCCGATCTGGTCGGCGTGCAATGCGAGGTGTGCCACGGGCCGGGGGGCACGTACCTGGAGAAGCAGTACATGAGTCTTCAGAACAAGGAGTACAAGAAGGCCGAGCTCGTCAAGGTGGGCCTCGTCGGGAAGATCTCGAAGGACACGTGCGTCGGCTGCCACAACTCCAAGAGCCCGTTCTTCAAGGACTTCAACTTCGAGGAGCGGAAGGCGAAGGGCACCCATACGAAGATTCCGTTGAAGTACGCGCACTGAGCGGCGCGCGCCCGGAAGGGGCGGGGGAGCGCGAGCCCGCGGCGGGAGGGCTCCCGGTCCCTTCTGCGACTATATTGGTGCAGGACCGGGGCCCATGAGGAAAGCGGAGCGCGACCCGCATTGGTCAGGGTGGCAGTGGGCCACTCTGATGCTGTCGAGCGTCAGCATCGTCGCCGCGGTCTTCGCGACGTGGGAGCTGGTGGAGAACCGGCTCTTCCGCACCGTCGACTACGTCACGCTCCACACGCTCTACATCACGCGCGGGATGACGTCTTCGCTGCTCCTGGCCTCGTGGGCGGCCTGGTACGTGCTCCGGCAGCGGCGGCAGAGCGAGGCCGAGCTTCGCCGGTCGCGCGAGCACTACCGTCATCTCCTCGAAGCCTCACCCGGCGCCGTCGCGCTCTACGACTCCTCGCTCCGCGTCACCGAGTGGAACCAGGCCGCCGAGCGCCTCTATGGATTCGGCAAGGCCGATGTGATCGACCGCGAGCTTCCGACCGTCCCCGAGGAAAAGCGCGAGGAGCTGCGGTAGCTCATGCGGAAGGTGGACGCGGGGGACCCGATCGCGGTCGTCGAAACGCTGCGACGCGACGCGCGCGGCGAGCTGCTCGAGGTGCAGCTCAGCGTGCTTCCGTTCCGGGAAGGCGCGGGTCCGAGCAATTTCCTGGAGGTCACCGAGGACATCCGCGAGCGCGTGCGGCTCCGGCAGACTCTCCTCGAGGTCGAGAAGCTCACGAGCATCGGGAAGACGGCGGCGGGGACCGCTCACCATCTCAACACTCCGCTCGCCGCGATGCTGCTGCGCGTGCAGATGATGAGGGAACGGGTGCGCGACGAGCCGACGGCCTCCGAGCTCGAGCGCCTCGAGGGCAGCCTCAAGTTCTGCCAGCAGTTCGTGCGCCGGCTCCTCGAGTTCAGCAGCCGTCCCGCCGCGCAGAAGCAGCCCGAAGACGTCGCCCACATCCTCGAATCCGTGGTGAGCTTCCTCGCCCCCTCGCTGAATGCGCGCCACACGCGCGTCTCGATGGACCTGGCCGCCGTGAACGGCGCGAGGATTCTGGCCGACCGAAACCTGCTGGAGGCCCTCTTCTCGATCATCCTGAGCAACGCGCTCGACGCCATCTCCGACGGCGGCACGATCGCGATCCGGTGTCGCCCCCCCGACAGCCGATGGCTCGAGGTCGACATCGCCGACGACGGATGCGGCATCGCGCCCGCCGACCAGGCGCACGTCTTCGAGCCGTTCTTCTCGACGAAAGGACCCGGGAGGGGAACCGGCCTCGGGCTCGCGATCGCGCGGGGAATCGTGATCGAACACGGCGGCTCCATCCGCCTGCAGAGCGCGCCCGGGGGCGGCACGGTTGCGACGATCGCTCTCCCCGTCCTCCAGGCCGGCACCGGGAGGCCCTCGTGACCGAACACGAAGAGTCGCCCCACCGCTGGGGCATCCTCATCGTCGACGACGATGCGAGCCTCGCGACGACCCTCCAGGATTTCCTGCGACAGGAAGGCTATTCGGTCGAGATCGCGCTCTCCGCCGGCGAGGCGCTGGCCGTGCACGAGCGCAACCCGTACCTCGCGGTCGCCCTCGTCGATCTGATCATGCCGGGAACCGACGGCCTGGCGCTCATGGAAGCGCTTCAGCGCCGCAACCCCGACCTGGCCGTCGTGATCATGACCGGGTACGGCACGATCGAGACCGCGGTCGAAGCCGTCAAGCGCGGGGCCGAGGACTACGTGACGAAGCCGTTCGAACGCCAGGTCATCCGGAAGAAGATCGGGCGCCTCATGGAGGTCTTCGAGCTCCGGGACCAGGTGACCCAGCTCGAGTCGAGCCTCGAGCGCTCGCCGTCCTTCGCCTCGATCGTCACGGTCTCGCCTCTCATGCACCGCGTGATCGAGCGGGCGCGCGTGGCGGCCCAGACGGACGCGCCGGTGCTCATTCTCGGCGAGACCGGGACGGGCAAGGAGATGCTGGCCCGCGCGATCCACGCCG